>JAEWBA010000283.1 GCA_023391395.1 Pseudomonadota bacterium | reverse complement strand
GAAGACATCGAGGCACCAGATCACCCCGGTGGCTATGGTCAGAACAAAAAGTATTAAAGCAAAATTCCCCAGGATCGATTGCAAACTCATTTTTCTTCCACTTGTAGAATCGCCAGAAATGCCTCTTGCGGCACTTCCACCGAACCGACCTGCTTCATGCGCTTCTTGCCGGCCTTTTGTTTTTCCAGGAGCTTGCGCTTGCGGGAGATGTCGCCGCCGTAGCACTTGGCCAGCACGTTCTTGCGCAGCGCCTTGACGTTCTCGCGCGCGATGACATTGGCGCCGATCGCCGCCTGGATGGCGACGTCGAACATCTGCCGGGGAATCAGCTCGCGCATCTTGGCCGCCACCGCGCGGCCGCGGTACTGGCTGTTGGAGCGGTGCACGATGATGGCCAGCGCATCGACCTTCTCACCGTTGATCAGCATGTCGACTTTCACCACGTCGGCGGCCCGGTATTCCTTGAACTCGTAGTCCATGGAGGCATAGCCGCGCGAGGTGGATTTGAGCTTGTCGAAGAAGTCCAGCACGATCTCCGCCATCGGCATTTCGTAGGTCAGCATCACCTGCTTGCCGTGGTAGGTCATGTTGGTCTGGATGCCGCGTTTTTGCGTACACAGCGTGATCACCGAGCCGACGTATTCCTGCGGCATGTACAGGTTGACCGTCACGATGGGTTCGCGGATTTCCTCGATCTTCGCCGGCTCCGGCATCTTCGACGGGTTGTCGACCATGATCAACGTGCCGTCGCGCTGCACCACCTCGTAGACCACCGTGGGCGCGGTCGTGATGAGGTCCATGTCGAACTCGCGCTCCAGCCTTTCCTGCACGATGTCCATGTGCAGCAGGCCGAGGAAGCCGCAGCGAAAACCGAAGCCCAGCGCCTGGGAGACTTCCGGCTCGTATTGCAGCGCCGCGTCATTGAGCTTGAGCTTTTCCAGCGAATCGCGCAGCGCGTCGTACTGGTTGGCTTCGACCGGGAACAGGCCGGCGAACACCTGCGGCTGCACTTCCTTGAAGCCGGGCAGCGGCTCGGCGGCCGGCTTGCCGGCGAGCGTGATGGTGTCGCCGACCTTGGCCGCCGTCAATTCCTTGATGCCGGCGATGACGAAGCCCACCTGCCCGGCCGACAGCGATTCGCGCGCTTGCGATTTGGGGGTGAACACGCCGATGTTTTCGGTCAGGTACTGGGCATCGGTGGCCATCAGGCGGATCTTGTCCTTGGGCCGCAACACGCCGTTCACGATCCGCACCAGCATCACCACGCCGACGTAATTGTCGAACCAGGAATCGATGATCAATGCCTGCAGCGGCGCATCCGGATCGCCCTTGGGCGGCGGCACCTTGGCAATCAGCGCTTCCAGCACATCTTCAACACCCAGGCCGGTCTTGGCGGAGCAATGCACGGCGTCGCTGGCATCGATGCCGATGACATCCTCGATCTCGCGGCTCGCATTTTCCGGATCGGCCGAAGGCAGATCGATCTTGTTCAATACCGGGACCACCTCTACGCCGAGATCGAGCGCGGTATAGCAGTTCGCCACCGTCTGCGCCTCCACGCCCTGGGAGGCATCCACCACCAGCAGCGCCCCTTCGCAGGCGGACAACGAGCGACTCACCTCATAGCTGAAGTCGACGTGTCCCGGCGTGTCGATCAGGTTCAGGTTGTACACCTTGCCGTCGCGCGCGGTATAGGACAAGGCCGCAGTCTGCGCCTTGATGGTGATGCCGCGCTCGCGCTCGAGCGCCATGGAATCCAGCACCTGCGCTTCCATTTCGCGAGCGGACAAGCCGCCGCAGACCTGGATGATGCGATCCGCCAGCGTCGACTTGCCGTGGTCGATGTGCGCAATGATGGAGAAATTGCGAATGTTGTCCATTGACTAAGACTTACCTACAAAAAAAGCGCTCCAAGCGGGGGCAAATGCCCCAAGCGAGCGCCTTGCGGAAGAAGTTCGATAGCCGGCATTTTACCGGATTTCATGGAGGAAATTCTTCAGATTCGGGGAAATCCCGCGGGCCGGCCCCCTGAGCTTGGACCGTAAAGGCGTTCAGCGATTCTCCAGGAAGGCCCTGACTTTTTCCTCGTCCAGGAAATAATGGCATAGGCGCACGGCTTCGCCATTGCTGCGACCGAACAGGACCGGAACCAGTTCGTCGTACTGAGCCACCAGACTCTCGTCGGCGTCCACGTCGATGATCTCGATGGAAAACGGGTATTCGCTACTCAGCGCTTGCAGCGCTTCCAGCATGTCCTCGCACAGGTGGCAATAGCTGCGCGAGTAAAGGATGAACTGCACCATCACTCAGGCCGACAAGACGGTCAAGGAAAATGGAGCCGCAGGGACTAAAGCTTGCGGCTCCACGGGTCGGTTACAACACCTTATTGCCCGTTGGGGCGAATCGGCACGAATTGCGAGGCATCGCCGCGGCGCACCAGAAGCACCGCCGGTTTTTTCGGCTCCAGCTTGGCGACCAGGGCATTGAACTGGCGGGCATCCCGTACATCGGTGTTGTTCAGGCGCAGAATCACATCGCCGGCGCGCAGACCGATGCGGGCCGCAGGACCTTCGGCCGCATCGACGATGACGCCGGAATCGATGCTGAGCTCCTTCTTTTGCGCGTCCGACAGATCGCTCACGATCAGGCCGAGGGCATTGGCCGGCTGTTCCGGCTTCGGCTTGCGCTCTTCCTTCTTGGCTGTCTTTTCCGGCTCCAGTTCGGCCACTGTCATTGCCAGCTCGCGCTGCGCGCCCTTGCGCCATACGGTCACCGTGGCCCGCGAGCCGGG
>JAEWBA010000279.1 GCA_023391395.1 Pseudomonadota bacterium | reverse complement strand
CCGGCAAATTGGTGAAAGAATGGCGTGGAGTGAAAGTACCCGGGCACGTCGAGGAAGCATTGAAGTTCGTGGAAGCCCTGGATTAAGGCTACAAAACCCTTTGAATTCCCAAGATTTTTTCCTGAAGAAAGCCGTTTGCGGAATTGGCGACATGCCTTCCCAAACGGCTTTTTTGCTTTTTGCTCCGCAGTTCCCCGCCCTTCTGCGGGCGGTTTCCTCGTCCTACCCGCCGCTGCAAACCCCTGTGAGTCGCCGATCCGGCATTTTTTCATATTGAGGTTCTGATGCCACTGCCCAAATTACCGACCAAACCCGCAACCGTGCTTTCCCCGAGCGACTATCCCAAGGCAGAAAAAGGCAAACCCGTCAAACCGCTGATGACCCTGGTCGAGTCCGCGCCCCCACCTGCAAAGGCCGCTCCCGTCGCGCGTGCCAAGACGGAGGAGAAGGCGCCCGCGACAAGGGCGCGTACGGCCAAGCCGAAGGCCGTGGAAAGCCTGATCAAGTCCAGCGCCAGCCGCACGGCCGACAAGCTCGGCGTCACCAAGTTGTTCGTGCTCGACACCAATGTCCTGATGCATGATCCGACTTCGCTGTTCCGATTCGAGGAGCACGATGTCTATCTGCCGATGATGACCCTGGAAGAGTTGGACAACCACAAGAAGGGCATGTCGGAAGTCGCGCGCAACGCGCGTCAGGTATCGCGCTCCCTGGATGCGCTGGTGGCCGGGGTGGAAGAGGATGCCATCGAAGAGGGTATCCCTCTCTCCAAGCTCGGCAACAAGGACGCCAAGGGACGACTGTATTTCCAGACACGGCTGCAAGGCAGTGAGTTGCCGGAAGGTTTACCCAGCGGCAAGGCCGACAACCAGATTCTGGGCGTGGTACGCGCGCTCGAAGAGCAGCATCCGGGCCGGCCCATCGTGCTGGTGTCCAAGGACATCAACATGCGCATCAAGGCCCGGGCGATGGGCCTGCCGGCGGAAGAGTACTTCAACGACCACGTGCTGGAAGACACCGACCTGCTGTACTCGGGCATCCTGCAATTGCCCGACGATTTCTGGAACAAGCATGGCAAGGGCGTCGAGTCCTGGCAGGAAAATCGCAACGGCACGCCCTATACCTTTTATCGCCTCACGGGCCCGCTGGTGCCCAGCTTCCTGATCAACCAGTTCGTCTTCCTAGAGCCCAGCAATGGCGAAGCGCCCCTGTATGGTCAGGTCAAGCAGATCAATGGCAAGACGGCTGTGATCCAGACCCTGCGCGACTACACGCATGCCAAGAACAGCGTGTGGGGGATCACCGCCCGCAACCGCGAGCAGAACTTTGCGCTCAACATGCTGATGAATCCTGAATGCGATTTCGTCACCCTGCTCGGCCAGGCCGGCACCGGCAAGACCCTGCTGGCACTAGCCGCCGGCCTGGCGCAGGTGCTGGAAACCAAGCTCTACAATGAAATCATCGTCACCCGCGTGACGGTGCCAGTGGGCGAGGATATCGGCTTCCTGCCGGGCACCGAAGAGGAAAAGATGTCGCCCTGGATGGGCGCCTTCGACGACAACCTGGAAGTGCTCAACAAGTCGGACTCCGATGCCGGCGACTGGGGCCGCGCTGCAACGCAGGATCTGATCCGCTCGCGCATCAAGATCAAATCGCTCAACTTCATGCGCGGACGTACCTTCGTCAACAAGTTCCTCATCATCGACGAAGCGCAAAACCTGACACCCAAGCAGATCAAGACCCTGGTCACCCGTGCCGGGCCGGGCACCAAGATCGTCTGCCTCGGCAATATCGCGCAGATCGATACGCCCTACCTTACCGAAGGTTCCAGCGGCCTCACCTATGTGGTGGACCGCTTCAAGGGCTGGAGCCACAGCGGCCACGTGACGCTGGCGCGCGGGGAGCGTTCGCGGCTGGCGGATCACGCAAGCGAAGTGCTGTAGCCCCCTATCGCTTTCGCAAACAAAAAAGCCTGCATCGTTTCGATGCAGGCTTTTTTTTCGGAGAGCGAAGGTGTCGTCCGGGATGGCGCGCCTTACATGATATGCCTGCCGAGCCACCAGGCGATGGCCGCAATGAATGCCGAGGCTGGAATCGTCAGCACCCAGGCCCAGACGATATTGCCGGCTATACCCCAGCGCACTGCCGACATCTTCTTCGAGGCACCGACCCCGACGATGGCGCCCGTGATGGTATGCGTGGTGGAGACCGGGATGCCGAGGCCGGTGGCAAGGAATAGGGTGATGGCGCCGCCGGTTTCCGCGCAAAAGCCGCCAACGGGCTTGAGTTTGGTGATCTTCTGGCCCATGGTCTTGACGATGCGCCAGCCGCCGAACAAGGTGCCCAGGCCGATCGCGGCATAACAGCTGATGATGACCCACCAGGGCAAATGGTCCTCGGCGGTCGAGTGGCCGGCGACAATCAGCAGCATCCAGATGATGCCCATGGTTTTCTGCGCATCGTTGCCGCCATGGCCGAGGCTGTACATCGACGCCGACACCAATTGCATGCGACGGAACCATTTGTCGATGCGTCGTGGCGTGGAGCGCACGAAGATCCACGACACCATGAGCATCATGATCGAACCGAAAATGAAGCCCAGCAGCGGCGAGAGGAGAATGAAGGAAATCGTCTTGATGAGGCCGGAGGCAATCAGCGAGCCGGTGCCGGCCTTTGCCACTGCCGCGCCGACCAGGCCGCCGATCAAGGCGTGCGAAGAAGAGGATGGAATGCCGTAGTACCAGGTCAGGAGGTTCCAGGCGATTGCGCCGACCAACGCGCCGAACACGACGTAATGATCGACCACTAGGGGATCGATGGTGCCCTTGCCCACTGTCGCTGCCACCTTCAACTGAAAAAAGAAAATCGCGATGACGTTGAAGAAGGCTGCCATGGCGACGGCCGCCTGCGGCTTGAGCACGCCGGTCGACACCACAGTGGCGATGGCGTTGGCCGCATCGTGGAAACCATTCATGAAGTCGAACAACAAGGCTAGCAGGATCAGGAAACCGAGCACATAAATGCTTATCTGGAGTGTTTGCATGCTTGTTTATTGGTATTGGTGATGCTGGAAGTGAGCGCCGAGCCGTGCGGTGCGGCGGGCGCATTCGAGATCCGGGGCCGCAAGGATCGGCATGCGGCCGTCCGGCTCAGGCGTTCTCGACGATGATTCCCTCGATGATGTTGGCGACGTCTTCGCAGCGATCGGTCACGGTTTCCAGAATTTCGTAGATCGCCTTCAGCTTGATCAGGTTGCGCACGTCCGGCTCATCGCGGAACAGCTTGGACATGGCAGCGCGCATGACATGGTCGGCGTCCGACTCCAGGCGGTCGACCTCCTGGCAGATGGCAAAGATCTGGCTCGAGTTATCCATATTGTTCAGCAAACCCACTGCTGCCCGCACCTTCTCGGCGCAGGACAGGCAAAGCTCGGCGAGGCGCTTGGCTTCCGGCGTGACGGCCTTGATGTCGTAC
>JAEWBA010000404.1 GCA_023391395.1 Pseudomonadota bacterium | reverse complement strand
TGATTCCCCGTTATGTACGGGTGATGCCTGAGCTGCCCAAGACACCGACTGCAAAAGTGCAGAAGCATCTGTTACGCCAGCAAGGGATTACCCCCGACACATGGGACCGGGAAAAAGCAGGAATAGTAATTCGACGCGAAGCCCTTGAAACCTGAGAGAGAGAAAACAGTGAAAACACGTATCCGTGTCTATACCGATTATAAAAGCCCGTATGCCTTTGTCGCAGACAGAGCACTCTTTGAGCTCGAGAAGACCCACGAAGTTGAGCTGGAATGGCTTCCCTACACGCTTAGGATAGACGAATACCTTGGCTCCGTTGAAGACCGCTCTGCTCATTACTGGCGTAAGGTCAAGTATGGTTACATGGATGCACGTAGATACGCCAATATGCAAGGCTTGGTATTGAAAGGTCCGAAGCGCATTTACAACGGCTACTATGCAAGCGCAGGGATGCTTTTTGCGCAACGTCACGGATTTTTCCGCGACTATCACGAGACGGTTTTCACCATGTTCTGGTCGCATCAGTTAGACATCGATGAACTCGCCGAAATGAAAGCAGTGATCGAAAAGCTTGGCGGCTCGCCGATGGAATTTGAGGCCTATGTCAATGGTCCCGGAAAGGAAGAGCATGACCGCATTATTACGGAAGCAGAAAGCCTTGGCGTTTTCGGAGTTCCATTCATGGTGTTGGACGGTGAGCTGTTTTGGGGGGGAGACCGGATCGAGCTGATCAAACAGCGCTTGCGGGAGCGAAGCCAAGCGCAAGCAAGCCTTACGGAGACAAAATAGCATGAGCAGTGTGGCGAACATGATGGCTCAGGACAAGCTGACAATCTATAGCGTGGGAGCCTGCCCCTACGCACAACGAACTCGCATTCTTCTCAAGTTGAAACGGCTTGATGCAGAGGTGATAGAGCTCGATCTTTCCAAGCCGCGCCCACCGGCCTTCCTTGAGCTGAACCCGGCAGGAAAGGTCCCTGTGCTTATCCACGCATCCCGACCGCTTAACGAATCGAGCGTCATTAACGAATATCTTGACGAGGTTTTCCCCGATCCGCCGGCATTTCCGAAAGATCCCTATCTCAAGGCGCAGGCCCGGATCCTGATTGACTACTGCAATACGCGTTTCACGACGAACCACTATCGGGTCCTGATGGAACAAGACGCGGGGAAGCGGGCGCGTGTCGAAGCAGCCTTCCGCAAAGACTGGGAGTGGCTGGAGGCGTTCTTTGACCGCTTAGGCACTGCAGGCGACTTTGCATTCGGCGAATTTGGCATGGCCGATCTCACCTACGCGCCGTTCTTGGAAAGGGCAGTCCTTAACTCCTACTTCTGGGGATTCGATATTCCGAAGGAACTAGGACGCGTGGCACGGTGGCGCGATGCCATCCTCGATCATCCATATGTACAGGCAACTTCTCTACCCGCCGAGGATTATCTGAAGATCTACGCCGACTACTCCCTGGGGTATTCCAACGGCGCCATCCCGCCTGGACAGGAGCGCAGCTCGCTTGACTTTAGCGTTCCATTGGATCAGCGCCCGCTGCCGCCGCGACGCGTCACAGTCTGATATAGGCGGTATGGCGGGAATTCGATAAGTTATCCCGGCAGGCATCAGCCGGTCGCACGAAGAGGAATGTGCAAGCTTGCACAATGACTGCGTCGCACCGGCTCCCCGCCCTTCAATTCGGGGACGAACTTCCGAGGCCGCCCGCAAGCGGCCCCCACTTGGGAAACATTCGGTCACCGCATCGGCGGACCGGGCTTGGGTAAGAACCTCTGGCCACGACGCTCGGGCTATCCGCCTCTATCGTCCACATTGATGGGCCGCCGATCACATCCGGCATATACGTTCGACTCATCCTCCCTCCCGTGCAGAGCGAAGCAACTGCGCGAATTGCATGAGCTCATTTGCTGCCAGATCCGACACAGCCCAATAATCCATTCCTTGCGCCGTCCAATGAACCAGATGGTAGCCATTGCGGTCCAGCACCACCGCCGGTGCATCCTTGGCCCTGCTCGGCGAAATATACAGATTGATCGGGTGCTGGCGATGGCGATATACCAGTGCCGCAACCGGACGCTCGTCGAGAAAATCGAGCCTTCCACCAACCAACGGAAAACCCTGTTGCGCAAGATTGACGACAGGTGGAGCAAAATCGATTTTTCCGTTGAACCATGGCTTGACGGTGTGCTGATCGGATGACGCAACGTCCGCCAGGTGGTCGACCTGCAGCGAACGGATGTGGCCGGCAACGACTTCCTCCGCCAGCCGATCGGAGTCGGACGGCATATGCAAATACAAGCCTATGCTCCAGGCGACAACTACGAAGGTAAGTATCGCCGCACCAAGGTTTAGCCAGTTGGACTTCCAAGTCCATGGTCCTGGGGAGCGTATGCGCTCCTTGGGCAAAGCATCGTCGATGCGCTGTGCAAGGTGTGCTGACGCATTGAAGTATTCGGCCTCCTTCCGTACCCGTGCGCTCATCGCACTTTGCTGTGCATACTCCCGCTGGCAGTCCGGACAATCCGCCAGGTGGCGCTCCAGCGCAAGGCTCGCCATGATATCCAACTCCTTGTCCAGATAGGCAGGCAGCAGTTCTTGCGCTTCCTGATGTTCCATCATGCCTCCGGATTATTCGCAGCTAGGATTTCGGCCAGCAATCTGCGTCCACGCCCCAGGCGCGACATGACTGTTCCAATCGGGATGCCGACGATGGTTGAAATCTGTTTATAGGAAAGATCCTCCAGTTCCCGTAGCACCATCACTTCGCGAAACTCCAACGGCAATGCGGTCATGGCCTGTCTCAGTTGCCGATCACTGTCTTTCTGGATGAGCACGCTTTCCGGATTGCTGGCGTGGAGTGCCGAGAACTCGCTGTCGATTAGCTGGGCGCTGTGTAATTCCTCATCGAACAACATGCTCTGTCTTTCGTGATGAGTCTCTTGATACCAGGTATTGAAGGTGTTGCGCACAATCGCCAGCAGCCAGGAACGTGCATCCTCTCCGCGCAGACTATCGAAGAACTTGAAGGCACGTAAGCATGCCTCCTGCACCACGTCCTCCGCGTTCTGAGGATTACGCGTGAGCCAGCATGCCAGGTTGAATGCGGCATTCAAGTGCGGCATGACGAGTGTCTTGAATCGCGCAACTTTCTCCGATTCGGCCATGCAAGCCTTTGGGGGTAGATAAGCACAAGACTGCTCACCCAAAAATTTTATTCCCGATGCGGGAATAAACCAGCCATGGCTTCGGTACTGTCAATCATCACTCACACAACAATGGAGGTAATCATGGGCAATACCGTCAATACCATGAACAGGCGCGGCTTCCTGAAACTCGTCGGTGTGGGAGGTGCTGTCTTCGCATCCGGCCTGCCCGGATGGGCCACCGCCGCACGGCAGGCGGAAGTTCAGCCGCAGGACTTCTATTTTGTCCAGCTGTCGGATTCGCATTGGGGTTTTGAAGGGCCGCCCAATCCCGACGCCCGCGGCACCTTGCCTAAAGCCATCGCGGCTGTGAACAGTCTTGAACTCCAGCCGGACTTCATCGTATTCACAGGTGATCTGACGCACACGACAGACGATCCGCAGGAACGTCGCAAGAGACTGGGGCAATTCAAGGACATGATGTCCCAGCTTAAGGTGCAGAACATCCATTTCATGCCCGGCGAGCATGACGCCTCACTTGATCATGGCGCTGCATATCAGGAATTTTTCGGGAAAACGCATTACACCTTCGATCACAAAGGAGTGCATTTCATCGTATTGGATAACGTCTCCGATCCTGCCGGCAAGATTGGAGAGGAGCAGCTTTCCTGGCTGGCATCCGATCTCGACCGCTTGCAGCCGGATGCGAGAATCGTGGTGTTCACGCACCGGCCGCTCTTTGATTTGTATCCGCAGTGGGACTGGGCCACCCGTGACGGCGCGAAAGCGATGGAACTTCTGATGCCCCATCCCAATGTGACCGTGTTCTACGGGCACATTCATCAGGAAAACCACCATATGACCGGGCATATTGCTCATCACTCGGCAAAGTCGCTGATGTTTCCGCTTCCTGCACCGGGATCGCAACTGAAGCGCACCCCCGTTCCCTGGGATGACACGCATCCCTATCGCGGCCTGGGATTCCGCGAAGTGGAAACGGTGCAGTCGGCACCGGATTACAAGATTGTCGAACTACCCGTCACAAGGGTGAAATCATGAGTGCGAACCAGAAAAGGCGGATGTTCCTGATGGCGGCCTCTGCCGGCGGCCTCGGTATGCTGGTGGGCTTGAATGAGGCACAGCCCGCAGAGCGCATCATCAAAGTGGTCGCCAAGCGATTTGACTACACCCCCGGCGAAATTCACTTGAAAAAGGCGAGCCGGCAGTGCTGGAGCTGACCACGCTCGATGTGGTCATGGGCTTCGACCTCCCGGATTTTGGCGTGCGCTCAGACATCGTTCCGGGCGCCATCTCGCGGGTGCGTTTTACGCCGGACAAGGCGGGAACCTTTACTTTTCATTGCGATATATTCTGTGGAGACGGTCATGAGAGCATGGCGGGGATGATTGTCGTTACCTGAATTCGGTATGGGCACTTCAGGTGATTTTCCTTTAGTCCCAAATAGAAAATCGCCGCATGAGTATTGATTTCATCCTGCCGCTTTGATGAGTCCGAGCACCTCACGAAAGCGTGGGTGCTTGCAATCATCCAGCCATTCAAACAGGACCATATCGGGGGTCACGATAGTGGCGCCCGCTTGCGAGAGGCGCTTCATGGCAATGGCATGGTCGCTTTCGCGACGTACGCCGCTCGCACTTGCAACAACCCATACCCGCTTTCCGGCTCGCAGCAGGCCCAATGCCGTCTGCAACATGCAAACATGGGTTTCGCAGCCAGCAACGACGACCTGAGCGCAATTTTCTTTTGCTTTTTCCAAGACTTCGAGCAGCCCATCGGCGCAGGCGTCGAAATGTGTCTTGGCGACCGTATGATCACACTCTGATTTGATCTGCTCGAGATTCGGCCCGAGGCCTGGCGGATTTTGTTCCGTCCCAATCACTGGAATTCCAAGTGCTCGGGCGGCACGTGCGAGAAGAACGGCATTGGCCACGACCTTTTCCGCGTCATGAATGACGGGCATCAAGCGCGCCTGATAGTCCACCAACACCAGGGCGCTTGCCGTAGATTTGATTGCATCCATGCTTTTCCTCCAGCAGCCGACTCGGCTAGATTGAGTTGCTGAGCGACGCCGCTGCGCTTTCCGAAGTATTGCAAGCCGACCCCGGCCTTCCTTATGATAAGCGATGCCAGACGGCGCGATTCATCGGAGACCTGCAGGCATGCAGGGTGGTTCGCCTGCCGCGATAAAACAGAAGATCTAGCGCAACTATCCTGTTGGAGCAAAGGTTAAACTGGTTGAGCGCCTGCTCGAGCCATGGATTCTGCACGACGAGACGCGCGCAATCACCAAGAACCGTCAACCAGGCTGCTGCAGTGATACCAGGTGCACGACACTAGGGCAGCCTGGCATTCGGCCGACAGGCATTGTGGCTTCAGGTGCCGCGCTAATGCGCGGTAGCTTCTTTCATTTTGGCGAGGGTCTTCCCATGGATTACGCAGCCTATTACCGTGAGTCAATCGAATCGCCGCAGAGTTTCTGGGCCCGCGAGGCCAAGGCAATCGATTGGCATCGCCCATTCGACGACGTACTCAGGACGACGCAGCCGGAATTTGCCAGCTGGTTTCCGGGCGGCCAACTCAACCTCTGCCACAACGCTGTGGACAGGCATCTGGCGCAGCGCGCGGACCAGCCCGCATTAGTTTGGTATTCGACAGAAGTCCATCAGGAAAAGATTTACACGTATGCCC
>JAEWBA010000402.1 GCA_023391395.1 Pseudomonadota bacterium | reverse complement strand
TCACGAAGGGCACATTGAGCATGCGTGCCAGGGTCTGCGCCAGCAGCGTCTTGCCCGAGCCGGTCGGTCCGACCAGCAGGATGTTGCTCTTGGCGAGTTCGACATCGTCTTTCTTGCCCAGGTGTTTGAGCCGCTTGTAGTGGTTGTACACCGCTACCGAAAGAATGCGCTTGGCGGTTTCCTGGCCGATCACGTACTGGCCGAGCAACTCGTTGATCTCGGTCGGCGTCGGCAGGTCGGACTTCGGCCCGGTCACGGATTCCACGCTGGAGGCCTCGTCGCGAATGATGTCGTTGCAAAGGTCGATGCACTCGTCACAGATGAAGACCGACGGGCCTGCGATGAGCTTCTTTACCTCGTGCTGGCTCTTCCCGCAAAAGGAGCAGTAAAGCAATTTTTCGCCGCTGGAGGATTTTTTGTCAGACATAGGACAAGCTAGGTATAGGATTGCTTTGATATTACCTGCGAATTACGGATTCGTCACGAAGCAGGTCAAGAATTCGAGGCAGTGAAGAAATCGCGCGCCACAAACGAAAACGCCCGAACGCGCCTGCGTCCGGGCGGAATTAACACATGGCTAAAGCCTCAGACGCGCGTGGCCAACACCTTATCGATCATGCCATACTCGGCTGCCTCTTCCGCAGACATGAAATTATCTCTGTCAGTATCCTTGCTGATTTGTTCCACACTGCGGCCGGTTTTTTCGGCCAGGATGTGATTCAAACGGTCGCGCAGATAGAGAATTTCGCGAGCCTGGATCTCGATGTCGGCCGCCTGCCCCTGGGCACCGCCCAGCGGCTGGTGGATCATGATGCGGGAATTCGGCAGGGAGAACCGCTTTCCCTTGGCGCCCGCCGCCAGCAGGAAGGCGCCCATGGACGCCGCCAGACCGGTGCAAAGCGTCGACACATCCGGCTTGATGAACTGCATGGTGTCATAGATCGCCATGCCCGCCGAGACCGAGCCGCCCGGAGAATTGATGTACAAGGAAATGTCCTTGTCCGGATTCTCGCTCTCCAGGAATAACAATTGCGCCACGATCAAGTTGGCGGCATGGTCATTGACCGGGCCGACCAGGAAGATCACGCGCTCCTTCAGAAGACGCGAATAGATGTCGTATGCGCGCTCGCCGCGGCCGCTCTGCTCGATCACCATCGGCACCATGCCGAGCATTTCGGTATCCAGCGCCGGGTTCCGTATGATTCCTGTCATGTGCTTTCCTTATCGCTTGGGCGCCAAACGCGCATCGGCAGTGACTTATGCCTGCGCGGTGTTGCCCATCAATTCGTCGAATGCGAGCGCCTTCTCGGTGACCTTGGCCTTGCTCAGCACATAGTTAACGACGTTATCCTCCAAAACAAGGGCCTCGACCTCTGCCAGGCGATTCCGGTCACCGTAATAATACTTCACCACCTGCTGGGGATCTTCGTAACTTTGTGCGAATTCCTCGACCTGCGCCTTGATCTGTTCCGGAGTCGCTTCCAGCTTGTTAGCCTTGACGACTTCGGCAAGGATCAGCCCCAGACGCACGCGACGCTCGGCCTGTGCCTGGAACAGTTCCGGGGGGAAAGGCATATCGTTGACCTTCATGCCGCGCTGGGCCATGTCCTGGCGCGTCATCTCGATCAGGCGTTGCACGTCCTGCTCCACCAATGCCTTGGGCACGTCCAGTTCAGCTGCCTTGATGAGGGCATCCATCACGCTGTCCTTGGTCCTGGCTTTGACGCGATTCTTTACTTCGCGTTCGAGGTTCTGCCTGATGTCGGCGCGCATTTTTTCCAGGTCGCCGTCGGGGATGCCGAGCGACTTGGCGAATTCGGCATCAACTTCCGGCAGGTGCGCCCACTCCACCTTCTTCATGGTGATGGTGAATTCAGCCGTCTTGCCGGCGACGTCCTTGCCGTGATAATCCTCGGGGAAAGCCAGCGGGAAGGTCTTGGACTCGCCGACCTTAAGGCCAGTCGCTGCCTCTTCGAACTCCGGCAGCATGCGGCCTTCACCCAGCACAAAGGCAAAGTCCTCGGCCTTGCCGCCCTGGAATTCGACGCCATCGATCTTGCCGACGAAATCCACGGTCACGCGGTCGCCCTTCTGCGCCGACTGATCCGCACCGCCGTCGCCATGCGCGCCCTGCTCACCCTTGACATGGAAATGCACGCGCTGCTTGCGCAGGATGTCGATGGTCTTGTCGATTTCGGCATCGCTCACTTCCGCCTTGGTCTGCTCGACCTCGGCCGCCGACAGATCGCCGACCTTCACATCGGGATAAACCTCGAAGGTGGCGTCGAAAGCAATCGTGCCTTCAGCGGCGCCATCGCTGCCCTTGGCCTCGATCTTCGGAAAGCCGGCAACGCGCAGATTGTTCTCCGTCGCCGCTTCATTGAAGGCACGACCCACCTTGTCGTTCAGCACTTCGGTCTCGACCTGGTAGCCAAACTGCTGGGCCACCATCTTCAGCGGCACCTTGCCCGGACGGAAGCCGGGAGCTTTGGCGGTACGCGCGCGAATCTTCAAGCGCTTTTCCACTTCCGCCTGCACCTCGGCCAGAGGCACGGTGATAGTCATGCGGCGCTCGAGTTTTTCCAGGGTTTCGACTGCAGTTGCCATGTGAATCGTCCAAAAAATTAATATTCTATGGTGCGAGGAGGGGGACTCGAACCCCCACACCATTGCTGGCGTCAGGACCTAAACCTGGTGCGTCTACCAATTTCGCCATCCTCGCGGGATCTTTTCCGTGCGCAGGCGCAAGCTGCGCGTGGATTGCACAAAAGCAAAGGGCGACCCTGAAGTGAATTCCGGTCGCCCTACAAAGCTCTTGTTAGTAGCTCTTCAACTTCAACCCGGCATTTTACTGGATTTTTTCCGCTGCTGTCCCGATTTTCTTCCCTGAATTCACGGAATCAGGGCAGCTTCCGGCTCCGGCTTCTTCACCCGGAACCAAGCAGCGTACAGTGCCGGCAGGAACAGCAGGGTCAGCGCGGTCGCAATGATCAGCCCGCCCATGATGGCTACCGCCATCGGCCCCCAGAATACCGAGCGCGATAGCGGAATCATGGCTAACACCGCCGCAGCTGCGGTCAGGATGATGGGCCGGAAGCGGCGCACCGCCGAGCCGACGATCGCGTCCCAGGCGGGAATGCCGGCCGCAATATCCTGTTCGATCTGGTCGACCAGAATCACGGAATTGCGGATGATCATGCCGAACAAGGCGATAACGCCGAGCTGCGCCACGAAGCCGAAAGGCCGTTGAAGCAGCAGCAAGGCCATGGCTGCACCGGCGATGCCCAGCGGGCCGGTAAGAAAGACCAGCAGCGAACGCGAGAAGCTGTGCAGCTGTAGCATCAGCAAGGTGAAGATGATGAAAATCACCAGCGGCACGTGGGCTGCAATCGACTCCTGGGCCTTGCCGCTGTCGGCGGCCGCGCCGGCCAGCTCGATGCGATAGCCGGCCGGAAGCTGGGCGCGCAGACGGTCCAGCTTGGGATCGATCTGCCCGGAGACGGTCGGCCCCTGAATGCCATCCACCACGTCCGACTGCACCGTGATCGCCCATTCGCGGCCTTCGCGCCATACCACGCCGGGCTCCCATACGAATTGCGGACGCGCCACCTGCGACATCGGCACGAAGCGCCCGCTGGCGGTCTGCAGATTGGCCTGGTTCAGCGCCGTGATGGTCGAGCGCTCCTCGACCGGCTGCCGGATCACGATATCGATCAGCCGGTTGCCGTCGCGGAACTGGCCGATAGGCGTGCCGGACAGAATCGTATTCGCGGTGCGCATGACAGATTGCGAACTGATCCCCAGGGCACGCAAACGATCCTGGTCCAGATCTAGGCGTAAAACCTTGATCGATTCGTTCCAGTTGTCGTTCACCCCGACCGTATTGGTATTGGCCCGCATGACTTCCTTGACTTGGTCTGCGATCACCCTCACCTCGTCCACTTCCGTGCCGGTCACTCGGAACTGCACCGGGTAAGGCACGGGCGGGCCGTTCGGCAACTGCTTCACGCGCCCGCGCACCTCGGGAAAATCGTTCTTGAACACTTCGATGATTTTTTGCCGCAGGACTTCGCGTGCCTTCAGGTCCTTCGGCAACACGACCAATTGGGTTACGTTGGATTGCGGAAAGATCTGGTCCAGCGGCAGGTAGAAGCGCGGACTGCCGGTGCCGACATAGGTGGTAATGCTTTCCACCTCGCCCTGCTGTTGCAGAAAGGCTTCGAATTTCTTGGCCTGCGCCTCGGTGGCGGAGAACGAAGACCCCTCGGGCAACCACATTTCGACCAGCAGTTCAGGCCGACTGGAATCGGGGAAGAACTGCTGCTCGATAATGCGAAAGCCTAGTACGCCGAGCGCAAACACGATCAGCGTAAGCGCGATGGTGGTCTTGCGCCATTCGACGCACCAGTTCACCAGGGCGCGGAAGCGCTGGTAGAACGGCGTATCGAAGAGTTCGTGATGGGCATCGGCGCCGGCCGCGGGCTTGACCTTCAAAAGCACATAGCCGATGTAGGGTGTGAACAGCACGGCCGCGAACCAGGAGATCAGGAGCGCCAGCGCATTCACCGAAAACATCGAAAAGGTGTATTCGCCGGCAGCCGACTTTGCCAGGCCGATCGGGAGGAAGCCCGCCGCCGTGATGAGGGTACCGGTCAGCATCGGCATGGCAGTGGAGTTGTACGCGAAGGTGGCGGCATCGAAACGCGAAAACCCCTCCTCCATCTTGCGCACCATCATCTCGACCGCAATGATGGCGTCGTCCACCAGCAAACCAAGTGCGATGATGAGGGCGCCCAGCGAGACCTTGTGCAGATC
>JAEWBA010000039.1 GCA_023391395.1 Pseudomonadota bacterium | reverse complement strand
CCAGGGCTTCGCGTTTGGCGGCACATTGTACCTCTCAAAACGAAAATGCGTTCTCGGCCGCAATGACATCGTCCGAGACTTTCTCGCTTGGCGTTTCGGAGCGGCATTCTCTGTTCGCAGATCTGGGAAACGGCTTGGCAAGCAGCAGGGCTGTGCAATGGATGCGAACCGGGCACCGCAGGCACAGCTCACCGCTTTCGCAGCGACCGCAAACAGCAGTTTGAGAGCAGAGAATTTTATTAATAAAACAACAGTGACACAACGCATCAGCCCTACGTAGAAATACCTAGTAACACATTTTTCTTCGCACTATGAAGGTGCATTTCTTTTAGGCACACAAGGAAGTGCTTGGCTGCATTTGCGTACGCTGGGTCAACTGGTAGACTACGAGCGCCTTGTGCCGCCGAGTAGCAGGCGCGGCGCCTATCCAATATGCGGCAACTGCCGCTCACCCGACAAGACACAAGCATGAATTTTCAGATAGGGGACGTCGGACATATCATCCAACTGGCCATTGCGCCGGTATTCCTGCTGACCGGGGTAGGCACCCTGCTGGGTGTGCTCACCAACCGGCTGGCGCGCATCATCGACCGGTCGCGCGTGCTGGAAGACCGCATGCGCGGGGCGGAAGAACATCCAGAGGCGCTTGCAGAACTGCAGGTGCTGTTTCAGCGAGCCCATCTGATCAATCGCGCGATTACGCTCAGCACTTCCTGCGGCCTGTTCATCTGCGTGGTGATCGCCATGCTTTTCATCGGCGGCACGCTCAGGATCTCGCTCGCCAATGGCATCGCGCTCATGTTTGTGCTGGCGATGCTTTCCCTGATCGGCAGCTTTGTCTTTCTTCTCCGCGAAATCTTCGTCGCCACTCGAAACCTGTGGATACGCGGCCTGCCTCCGAGGAAGTGAGGTCCGCGTTCCGCGGACCAGGTATCCAAAGGCGCTGCGTGCGGCTTCAGCAGAAGTCGCGGCTGCCCGATTTCAGCCTTCCCAGCAGGTGGGACAAATCCACCAGGCGCTTGGCCACCAAATGCCTGACTTCCCTTTCGCACTGCCAGATTCCGTAGACTCCGAGCAGCCGCGCGCCGATGACTTCCTTTCTCTGCTTCTCCACCAGGTCGGGCCAGACAATGACATTGACCGGGCCGGTTTCGTCTTCGAGGGTGAGAAAGACCACGCCCTTTGCGGTCCCCGGCCGCTGACGCACAGTGACGAGGCCGCAGCCGCGTGCCAGTTGTCGGTCGGCGTAGGTATTGAGCACTTCGGCCGGCATGAAGCGCATCCTGGCGAGGACAGGGCGCAATAGCGCCAGCGGATGCCGCCCCAGGGTGAGGCCGGTGGAACGATAGTCGCCGAGGATATCTTCGCCTTCCGAGGGCGCTTGCAGGCGCAAGGCTTGTTCCGCGATGGGAGCCGTTTTCAGCAAGCCCTTGCCCGGCTCGCCGGCCACTGCCTGCCATAGCGCCTGGCGCCGGTGTCCGGCCAGGGAGAGCAGGGCATTCGCGTCCGCGAGCTTTTCCAGGGCCGCGCGGTCGAGCTGCGCACGCAAGGCCAGGTCGTGCAGATCGGCGAAAGGACGAATCACGCGCGCTTCCTCGATGCGCACTCCCGCTTCTTGCGCGAGGCCGGAGATCAGATGCAAGCCCAATCGCACCGCGGGCCGTTTTTCGGTCGGTTCGAGAGTGGTCTCCCAGCGGCTGAGCTGCACATCCACGGGCAATACGGCCACGCCATGGCGGCGCGCATCCTGTACCAGTTGCGAAGGCGAGTAAAAGCCCATGGGTTGCGAATTGAGCAGCGCCGCGAGGAAGGCTTCGGGCTCATGGCACTTGAGCCAGCTGCTGGCATAGGCAAGCAGCGCGAAGCTGGCGGCATGGCTCTCGGGGAATCCGTATTCCGCGAAGCCCTGGATTTGGCGCCAGATCGCCTGCGCGAATTCCTCCGGGTAGCGGCGTGCGCGCATGCCCTGCATCAGCTTGTCATGAAATTTGCCGAGCTGGCCCTTTCTCTTCCATGCCGCCATCGAGCGGCGCAACTGGTCCGCTTCGCCGCCGCTGAAGCCGCCGGCATGCATCGCGATTTCCATCACCTGCTCCTGGAAGATGGGCACGCCTAGCGTGCGCGACAGCACCTCTTTCACTTCCTCGCTGGGATAGCTCACGTCTTCCTTCTTCTGGCGTCGCTGCAGATAGGGATGAACCATGCCGCCCTGGATCGGGCCGGGCCGCACGATCGCCACCTGGATCACCAGATCGTAAAAATTCTCGGGGCGCATGCGCGGCAGCATCGACATCTGCGCGCGGCTTTCGATCTGGAACACACCTATGGTGTCGGCGCGGGAGATCATGTCATAGGTCGCTAGGTCTTCCTTGGGAATATCCTGTAACTCGAAGACTTCGCCGCGCCGCTCGGCAACCAGATCGAGCGCACGCCTTAGCGCGCTCAGCATGCCCAGCGCCAGGACATCGACCTTCAGCAGCCCCAAGGCATCGAGATCGTCCTTGTCCCATTGCACCACGCTGCGATCCAGCATGGCCGCGTTTTCGACCGGCACCAGGCGGGTCAGCTTGTCGCGGGCGATCACGAAGCCGCCCGGATGCTGGGAAAGGTGGCGCGGAAAGTTCATCAGCTTTTCGGCGATGTCGGCCCAATGGCCGGCAAGCAGCGAATCCGCAGCGAGACCGCATTCCTTCAGGCGCGCAATCAGGCCGGTTTTGCCATCCCACCAGCGGTGCGACTTGGCGACCTGGTCGACGATGTCCGCATCCACACCCAGAACCTTGCCGACATCGCGCAGCACGCTTCTCGGCCGGTAGCTGATGACGACCGCAGTCAGGGCGGCGCGCGTGCGCCCGTATTTTTGATAGATGTACTGGATCACTTCTTCGCGCCGCTGGTGCTCGAAGTCCACGTCGATGTCGGGGGGCTCGTTGCGCTCACGAGAGATGAAGCGCTCGAACAGCAGCTTGCTGCGCGACGGGTCGACTTCAGTAATGCCCAGGCAATAGCAGACTGCCGAATTCGCGGCCGAGCCGCGGCCCTGGCACAGGATGCGCTGCGACCGCGCAAAGCGCACGATGTCGTACACGGTCAGGAAATAGGGTTCGTAGGACATCTCGCCGATTAGGGCCAGTTCATGCTCGATCCGCTCCAGCACGGGGGCGGGAATACCGCTCGGGTAGCGCTGGCGCGCGCCGATATGGGTTTCCTTGCGCAGATAGCTGGCAGGCGTTTCGCCGGGCGGGACCAGTTCGTCCGGATATTCGTAGCGCAGTTCGTCCAGCGAAAATCTGCACAGATCGGCGATTCTCATGGTTTCGGCAAGTGCCGACGGCGAATACAGGCTGGCCAGGCGCACGCGCGAGCGCAGATGCTGCTCCGCGTTCGGCGCCAGTGCAAAGCCGCATTCTTCGATCGGCTTGCGCAGGCGGATCGCCGTCAGCGTGTCCTGCAGCGGCTTGCGCGAACGCACATGCATGCAGACGTCGCCGGTGGCGGCGACCGGCAGGCCCACTTCCTGCGCGACGCGCTCGATGACGGCACGATGCTGTTCGTCGCGCGAGCGGTGCAGCAGGGTCAGGGCCAGCCACAGCCGGCCCGGGAAGAGGCTCTGCAGTGCCTTTGCCTGGGCGCGCAGCGCGGGCTCCGCGATGCGGTGCCCGGGCGCCAGCAGCGCCAGGCAATGCGGCATGCCCTTCAGGTGCGCGTACGGCGCTTGCGCTTGCGCCAGATCGGACAGCCGCAGGCAATAGCTGCCTTTCTTCGATCTGCTGCGGCCCAGGGTGATCAGCTCGCACAGATTGCCGTAGCCTTCGCGGTTCTGCGCCAGCAGGATCAGGGTCAATGCTGGCTCGTTGCTGCCGCTTCCCTCCGTGCTGTCATCCTCCAGCCGGAACTGGCTGCCGATGAGCAGATGCAAGCCATGTCTCTTGGCTTCCACGTGGGCGCGCACCACGCCGGCCAGCGAACATTCGTCGCTCAGGGCTAGGGCGCCATAGCCTAGCGCGACGGCGCGCGCGACCAGTTCTTCCGGATGCGAAGCGCCGCGCAGGAAGCTGAAGTTCGAGACACACTGCAGCTCGGCATAGGCCGGCAAGGTGCCGGATGCGGAGGCTGCCTTCATGCGAAAAGGCCATGCAGATACCAGCGCACATCCTCGCCCAGCCGTTCGCGATACACCCAGTACAGGGCAGGCTCGCTTCCCTGCGCCACGAAATAGTCGCGCATCACCAGATTGCCGTCCCACCAGCCGCATTCGATGCGCTCCGGCGGGCTTACCAGGCGCAAAGGCGAGCCGTAGAAAGGGCGGTGATCGCGCACCGGCAGCTCGAGCGGAGACGCGAGAATCCAGAAGGGCCGCAGATTGGCAGGCAGTGCAGGCAAGGCTGCGGAAGCGGCGCTTGCCGGAAGCCAGCGGTTGCAGATTTCGGGCCGGTGATCGGCGCGCGGCGCGGGCACGAGCACCCCTTCATCACCGAGGCGGGCGGTCAGCAGCTCGAGCAGGCGCGCGTAATCCGCCGGCGTGCCGCCGGGCTCGGGAAACAACATGCCCGAAGGCGGCTCCATCGCTTCGGTATCCGACGCCTCCAGGCGCAGGCCGATCACGGGCGCATCGAGCGCAATCCGCTGCAGGCGCTCCTTCAGCAGGCTGGTCAGATGCGCCTCCTGCCAGGCCGCCTCGGCAAGCGCAAGTTCCAGTACGGTAGGCGACAGCGCCTGGCGTCCGCGTTCATGTTCCAGCGCCAGGGCAAAGCGCCTGACTGCCCGCTGCCGCGCCGCCAGCCAGCCGGTCATCTGCAGCAGCAGGCGGCGTGCGCCGAACAGGAGGGCTTCGGCATGCTCGACACGGTCCGGGAGATCCAGCCTTGCAGAGAAGATTTCGGGGGCCTGGATCCAGTCGAACAATTCCGGCGCTTCACCATAAGCGCGATCGAGCTCCGACAGAACCTCCTGATTGCAGCGCCTGCGCAGTCCGGCGCGCGGCAGCTTGCGCAAGTCGCCCAGGGTGCGACAGCCGATCCCGTCCAGCCATTCGCGAAAGGGGAAGAGCGAAGGCAGCAG
>JAEWBA010000016.1 GCA_023391395.1 Pseudomonadota bacterium | reverse complement strand
TCATCACCGCGGTCGGCAAGGCCGCCGACTGCGACATGGAAGGTGCGAACACCGTGATCGACGCGCGCCGCACCTGCGTCGCGCCGGGGCTGATCGACAGCCACGTGCACCCGGTGTTCGGCGATTGGACGCCGCGCCAGAATCAGCTCGGCTGGATCGATTCAACCATGAACGGCGGCGTGACCACGATGATTTCCGCCGGCGAGGTGCACCTGCCCGGCCGCCCGAAGGATATCGTCGGCCTGAAGGCGCTGGCCATCACCGCGCAGCGCGCCTTCGACAATTTCCGCCCGGGCGGCGTCAAGGTGATCGCCGGCGCGCCGGTGATCGAGAAAGGCATGACCGAGCAGGACTTCAAGGAACTGGCGGAAGCCGGCGTCAAGCTGCTCGGCGAGGTCGGTCTCGGCTCGGTCAAGGCAGGCGAGGAAGCGCAGCAGATGGTGGCCTGGGCGCGCAAGTACGGCATCCAGAGCACTATCCACACCGGCGGCCCATCGATCCCGGGTTCCGGCCTGATCGACAAGGACGTGGTGCTGGAAGCCGCCGCCGACGTGATCGGCCACATCAACGGCGGCCACACCTCGCTGCCAGAAGCCCATGTCTGCGAACTGTGCGAGAAGTCCAGCCGCGCAATCGAGATCGTCCACAACGGTAACGAGCGCGTCGCGATTGCGGCGGCGCAGGCGGCGCTGCAGCTCAAGTGCCCGCACCGCGTGATTCTCGGCACCGACGGCCCGGCCGGCTCCGGCGTGCAGCCGCTCGGCATGCTGCGCATGATCGCACTGCTATCCAGCCTCGGGCGCATCCCGGCCGAGCTGGTGTTCTGCTTCGCGACCGGCAATACTGCGCGCATCCGCGACCTCAACTGCGGCCTGATCGAGGTCGGCCGCGCCGCCGATTTCGTCTTCATGGACAAGGCCCAGCACTCGGCCGGGCGCGACCTGCTCGACAGCGTACAGCTCGGCGACATTCCGGGCGTCGGCATGGTGATGATCGATGGCATCGTGCGCTGCGGGCGCAGCCGCAACACGCCGCCGGCGACCGAGATTCCGGTCGTGGTATCGGCGTCGCACTAAAGATTTTTCAGCAGGGATTTGCACCGGGGAGCGAGCATCCGCTCCTCGCTCGACGGCGCTTTGCCGTCTTGGGATATGAAAGGGAATGAGATGAAAATTTTAGTACCCGTCAAGCGCGTGGTGGATTTCAATGTCAAGGTGCGCGTCAAGTCGGATGGCTCAGGCGTGGATATTGCCAACGTCAAGATGTCGATGAATCCCTTCGATGAAATCGCGGTGGAAGAAGCGGTTCGGTTGAAAGAAGCCGGCAAGGTGAGCGAAGTGGTGGCGGTATCGTGCGGCGTGACGCCATGCCAGGAAACCTTGCGCACCGCCATGGCGATTGGCGCCGACCGCGGCATTTTGGTGGAGACCGATACCGAACTGCAACCGCTAGCCGTAGCCAAGTTGTTAAAGGCGTTGGCCGACAAGGAACAACCGCAACTCATCATCCTCGGCAAGCAAGCCATCGATGACGATAGCAATCAAACCGGGCAAATGCTGGCGGCCTTGCTGGGGTGGCCGCAAGCCACCTTTGCCTCCAAGGTGGTGCTGGAAGATGGCAAAGCCACCGTCACCCGGGAAGTCGATGGCGGCTTGGAAACCCTTGCCTTGAGCTTGCCGGCGGTGGTGACCACGGACTTGCGCTTGAATGAACCGCGCTATGTCACCTTGCCCAACATTATGAAAGCCAAGAAAAAGCCGCTGGAGGTGGTCAAGCCGGCCGATTTGGGGGTGGATGTGGCGCCGCGCTTGAAAACGGTGAACGTCGCCGAGCCGCCCAAGCGCTCGGCGGGCATCACGGTGCCCGATGCCGCCACCCTGGTGGCCAAGTTGAAGAATGAAGCCAAAGTCATTTGACCCCTGATCGTCTTGCGGATGGCGCTGCCATCCCCCCCTACAAGGATGCCACCATGACTGCACTCGTCATTGCCGAACACGATAACGCCACCCTCAAGGGTAGCACGTTGAACACTGTCACTGCCGCGGCCCAATGCGGCGGCGACGTCCATGTCTTGATTGCCGGCCATAACGCCGGCGCCGCCGCCGAAGCGGCATCGAAAATTGCGGGTGTCACCAAGGTGCTCGTGGCCGACGGTCCGCACTTTGCCGATGGCTTGGCGGAAAACGTCGCCGAACAAGCCTTGGCGCTGGCTAGCCAGTATTCCCACATCCTGGCGCCCGCCACGGCGTATGGCAAAAACATCTTGCCGCGTGTCGCCGCCCGCCTGGATGTGGCGCAAATCTCGGAAATCACCAAGGTCGATGGGCCCGATACCTTTGAGCGGCCGATTTATGCCGGCAATGCGATTGCCACGGTGCAGTCCAGTGACCCGGTCAAAGTCATTACCGTGCGCACCACCGGGTTCGATGCGGCCGCCACCGACGGCGCTGCCGCCGTGGAAAATATCACCCCGGTAGCCGATAGCGGCACGTCGGCCTTTGTGGCACGTGAATTGGCCAAGTCCGATCGCCCGGAATTGACGGCGGCCAAGGTCATCGTCTCGGGGGGGCGCGGCTTGGGCTCGGCCGACGCCTTCAAGATCTTGGAACCCTTGGCGGACAAGTTGGGGGCCGCCATGGGGGCCTCGCGCGCGGCGGTGGATGCCGGGTATGTGCCCAACGATTGGCAAGTCGGCCAAACCGGCAAGATCGTGGCGCCGCAACTTTACATTGCCGTGGGTATTTCCGGGGCGATCCAGCACTTGGCCGGGATGAAAGATTCGAAAACCATCGTGGCCATCAACAAGGATCCGGAAGCGCCGATCTTTGCCGTGGCGGATTACGGCATCGTCGGCGACTTGTTCGAGGTGGTGCCGCAATTGGTGGCGGAACTGGCGTAGCCGTCGCCGGAATGCCGTTCCTGAGAGGGAGCCAAGAATGAAACATTCTGTCGTTCAGGGAAGCCAGAACGAACCAGGGGTGTTGCTGTTTCTGAACGATGTGGCAGAGGAGGCGGAGGAGGATTTCAACCGCTGGCACCAGCAGCAGCATCTTTCGGAGCGGCTGGCGATCCCGGGATTCCAGATGGCGCGCCGCTATCAGGCAGTGGGCGGTCAGCCGAAGTACATGGTCGTCTATAACTGCGACTCGATCGATGTCCTGGCATCGTCGTCATACCGGCATTGTCTCGATCACCCGACAACCTGGACGCGGAAGGTGGTGCCGAATTTCCGCAACGTGCTGCGCTCTGCCTGCCGTGAGACCTGGTCTACCGGCACCGGTATCGGAGGCTCCGTCATTATCGTGCAATGCCAGGCAATCCAGGGACGGGAACAGGATGCCCGCAGCTACATTCGCGACAGCTTCGGTCCGAACATCATGGAGACGGATGGCATGGTGCGCATGTCGCTATGGGAAACCGAATCCGCCATCACCAATAGCCCGAGTACGGAAGCGCTGCTGCGCGGCAGTGCGGATAACTACGCACAGTGGGTGCTGTTCCTGGAAAACTACGATTTGTTGAAAACCGCGTTGGCGCTACACACGCACATCCTCAAGTGCGAAGGGGGCAGCAGCGGCTTGCTGATCGGTTCCTGGGCCCGCTATCAGCTGATTTCCGCTGCTAACGCGTCGTCCCCCAGGACTGCCTGATTGTCCGCGGCATACCGGCAGCAATTTCCCCTCGCTCACGCTTCGCCGAGCTTCTTGTAAAGATAGGCGCGAGAGATGCCGAGCTCTTCTGCTACTTTCTTCTTGTTGCCATTGTGGCGCTGCATGGCATTGCGGATCATGACTTTTTCCATTTCATCTACGGCATCCTGCAGCTTGCCGGAGAGCGGCATCTCCGGTGCCGATTCGAACCGGCTGCCCTCTTGAGTGAGGACCGGCCCTGCGGCCTGAACCGGGTTCTGCGTCACGCTTTCCATGAACTCGAGCGGAAGCGGGCGGAAATTCTTGACCGTGATTTCCGAGCCTTCGCAAAAGATCGCCGCCTTTTCCACTTCATGCAGCAACTGCCGTACGTTGCCCGGCCATGGCAGATCACGTAGGTAGTCGTAGACGCGCGAATCGACGCGTTTAACCGACGTACGCTGGCGCGACGCAAAGTCCACCAGAAATTTCTCCACGAGGTCAGGGATATCTTCCAGGCGTTCGCGCAAGCTGGGCATGCGGATCGTGACGCCGCTGATGCGGTAGAACAGGTCGAGGCGGAATTCGCCGTCGCTGATCATCTGCTGGAAGTTGCGGTTGCTTGCGCAGATCAGGCGAAAATCGGAATGGCGCGCACGATCGCCACCGACGCGTTCAAACATGCCGTCCTGCAGCACGCGCAGCAGCTTGACCTGGGTGTCGGATGGCATGTCGCCGATTTCGTCGAAGAACAGCGAGCTCTTGTCGGCCAGTTCGAACTTGCCCTTGCGGCCTTTCTTTTCGGCGCCGGTAAAGGCCCCGGCTTCGTAACCGAATAGCTCGCTTTCCACCAAACCGCTGGGCAGAGCAGCGGCGTTGACGAATACCATCGGGTTTCCATTGCGCGGACTCAAAGCGTGTATCGCGTGCGCCGCCAGTTCCTTGCCGGTACCGCTTTCGCCGACGATAAGCACGGGCACATCGAGGGGCGCCACCTTGAGAATGTCGGCCTTCAATTGCCGGATCGCGTCGCTCTTGCCCACCATCTGGTCAAGGCTGTAGGAGCGTCGCTTCATCCCCGACAATTCGTTCTTGTAGAACTCCACTTCCGAACGCAGCTTGTTGATCTGCTGGTTAAGCTCATGCAGTGTTTCGGGACCCTTGAACATGACGCGG
>JAEWBA010000006.1 GCA_023391395.1 Pseudomonadota bacterium | reverse complement strand
GCATCACCGGCAACGAGACCTTCGACCTGAAGGGCATCGAAGGTGAAATCAAGCCGCAGCAGCAAGTCACCCTGGTGATCAAGCGTGCCAACGGCCAGAAGCAGGAAGTCAAGCTGTTGCTGCGCATCGATACGCCGATCGAGGTGGACTACTACAAGCACGGCGGCATCCTGCCTTTCGTGCTCAGGCAGCTCCTGGCCGCCTGACGGTCCGCGCCCGCATGCCGGGCGCTCTTGCATGAGGAAAACGCCGGGTCCGCCCGGCGTTTTTCATTGCGCCACGCCCTTCGCAAGTGGGCGCAGCCTTGACGAATCTACTACAATACGAGTCCTCCGCCATACGCGAATTCCTCATGCGACGTCCCTCCAAAACCTCGACCAACAAGCTCTCCACGGAAAGCCAGCGCCTCGTGCATCTGGCCCAGGGGATCACGCAAGCGTCGAGCCGGCTGGAAGAACGCTCCTGGGAGGCAACGCTTGATGCCCAATTGCACAAGCTCTTGAAGACGGGCCACCAGGACACGCTCGATGCCGCGCTGGACCATTTGTTCAGATCCGATCTCGCCGCTTACGACACGCTGATGGAAGCCATCGAAGCAGGCAGCGAATCCTGCACCATCGAGCACGAGGGCGAGCACTACGATGCCTTGCTGATCGCCGCACCGGCGCTGGCCTGGACGCGCTTTACCATCGCCTCCGGCCCGATTCCGCAAGACATGCGCGATACGCTGGCGGCGCATCTGCACGCGCACCTGCTCGCAGAACATGCCCGGCTCGCTCTGGCGCCGACGCTGTATGCCATCGACCAGTTGCCGCGCACCCATACCGAAACGCTGGCGCTCACGCAGCGCATGGCACAGGCCGCGCTCAAGAACAGCGCGCCCCGCCCGCTCACGAACACCCCCGAGACCGCCCCCTTCCTGGCCGATACGCGCTATCTGCTGGCGGCCGCGGTAGTGCGGCGTGGCGAGCCGCTGTTCCGCTGGCAGGAGAGCATGGATATCCGGGAGCGCGAGCGCGGTTTCGAACAGTGGCGGGCACAGGCTGCGCCGACCATGATGCGGCTGCTACCGGGGTGCAATATCGATCTGCTGCTGCCGGAAGCCTATTATGTCGCCTGCCGCGAAGCCGACAAGCTGATACGTCCGGCTTCGATCCGCGCCGCCGTGCACTACCTGGCCTATACGCTGAACGTGGTGCCCCAGGACCTGCGAGCCATCATCGGCGGCTTTGCGGAAGAGCCGCTCAATGGCCGCATCGATGAATATCGAATTGGATTCGCCTTGCGCCATGAGCCCGAAATCGTCTATGGCGTGGTATGGCCGCTCTACGGCGAGGAAGACGAAGGCGCGGTCGACGCCACCACGCTGGTGGACGCATTGAGCGCGGAGGATCTCGACGAGCCTGGTCCGCGCACGGCAATCGCAGAAATCCTCGCGCTGCTGAACGAATGCGGCCTGGTCCACATCAAGCGCCACACGGAACACTTTCCCATGGAATTCTGCGACGATTGCGGCGCCCCGCTCTATCCCGACCCCGAAGGAGAGCTGGTGCATGCCGAAATGCCGGAAGACGCACCGAGCGGAAGCGGGCATTTCCATTAACAGGAATCGTGCCCGCAGCATGCGGGCAACAAGGCAGATTGCCTGCGCCAGCCTGTGGCGCTCGGCACAGGCATCCGGTCCCGCCCATTTTCCCTCATCCGCACGGCCTGGTCCGCGCTTCCTGGCCGCGCCGGACCTACAGATCCCTACCAGCGACTGTAAGGATGCCGCAGCAGGTTGGCATTGGCATAGCGTGGATCGTGCGTGACTTCGGCGCCTAGCCAATCTGGCCTGGCGAAGGCCTGGTCCTCCGTCTCCAGCTCGATTTCCGCCACTACGAGGCCAGCATTCTCGCCCAGGAATTCATCGACTTCCCACAACATGCCGGCATGGGGGATGCGATGCCGGCGCTTTTCGATGATCGGATGCTCGCATACTTGATCGAGCAGCGTCTGCGCGTCGGCCAACGGAATGGGATATTCCCATTCCCCGCGCGCAGCGCCGACCGTCCGGCTCTTGATGGTCAGCATGGCTTCCTGCTCCTCGATGCGCACGCGCACGATCCGGTCCGGATGCGAAGACAGATAGCCTTGGCGTAACAGGGCGCCTTCTCTGCCCGCCTTCCAGTTTGCGTCGCGAACCAGGAACTTGCGCTCGATTTCCTGTCCCATGGCGTTTATCCCTCGACCGCTTTCAGCATCGGCTGCAGAATGGCCTGCCCCAGGCGGGCGCTGCGTGCCCCGCTCCAACCGGCCTGCGGATCAGGCAGGTCGGCATTGTCCTTGAACGGCATTTCCAGGGTCAGCGAAACGCATTGAAAGGTATGGCCGATGTACTTGGAAGCGAGTTGCAGCAAGTCCTCGCGGTACTTGCTCGCCTCGTACCCATGCCTAGTCTGGAAGTCGGGACTGGATTGCCGAAAGCCATCGATGAAGGCTTGCTGTTCCGCTGCCTGACGTTCGCTGAAGCCCTCCAGCATTTCACAGCCAGCGACAAAGACATAGGGCAGCACCTCGTCGCCGTGCACATCGAGGAACAGGTCGCAGCCGGTTTCATGGATCCTGTTCTTCACCAGGAACACCTCCGGACTCCTTTCCATGGACGGTGCCATCCATTCACGGTTCAGGTTGGCGCCGGCGGCATTGGTGCGCAGATTACCGCGCACCGCACCGTCCGGATTCATGTTCGGCACGATGTACAGGACGGCCTGCTCCAGCAGGCGACGCGCCAGCGGATTGTGCCGATCGAGCAGCGCCTCAACCATGCCTTCGACGAACCACTCGGCCATGCTTTCGCCCGGATGCTGGCGCGCGATCACCCAGATCTTCTTCTTCGCCGATGGATCGCCAAACACGATCATGTTCAGGTCGCGGCCTTCGACGGTGCTCCCTAAGTCTTCCACGCGCGCCGTCCCGCCTTCTTCGGCACGGGCCAGTAGGCGCAAATGACGCTCCCAGGAATACGGTTCGAAATAGGCGTAGTACACGCTATCGCGCTCGGGGGTGTGGCTGATGGTCAGAATCTGACCGTCGAAAGCGGTCGGCACGCGGAACCAGTGCTCGCGGTCGTAGCTGGCGACGGCCTGGTAACCGTGCCAGCCCTGCGCATAGGTGGCCTGACCGGCATTGAGCAAGCGCAGTGTGCAGGGCAGGCCGCGGCCGCCCTGCAGGCGAAAGTAAAACCACTGCGCAAAATCGGCGTGGGAGTCCTTGCGGATGTTCAGATCGATGGCCTGCGGATCGTCGGCGCGTACGACTTCGATGGCGCCGGCATCGAACTGGTGGCTGATTTTCAGATTCATCTAGAGCTCGGATTCTTGTTCGTTCCGGTATTTTCCGCGTTTTGCGCCGGGCGGCAAAGCGTCGTGGCTGCGTCGACACAATGCTGCAGGACATGTGCGGACCTTATAATGTGCCGATGAAAAACCTCAGCTTGCTCGGCGGGCTCTCCGCACAACGCTTTCTTTCCGAGTTCTGGCACAAGAAGCCCTTGTTGATACGCCAGGCGATTCCCGATTTCAGCCCCCTGCTCTCTCGCATCGAACTGTTCGAGCTGGCGGGGCGTGACGACGTGGAATCGCGCCTCGTCACCCGCGTGCGGCGCCGCTGGAATCTGCAAAGCGGGCCCTTCGATGCCCTCCCTGCGGTGACCGAAAAGGCATGGACCCTGCTGGTGCAGGGTGTGAACCTGCATGACGATGCCGCCGACGCCTTGATGCAGCGATTCCGCTTCATCCCGGATGCGCGGCTGGACGACTTGATGATCAGCTATGCGACCGATGGCGGCGGCGTCGGTCCGCATTTCGATTCCTATGATGTCTTTCTGCTGCAGGCGCATGGAAAACGGCGCTGGCGCATCAGCGCGCAAAAGGATTTGTCGCTGGTTGAAGGCTTGCCGCTCAAGATACTGAAGAACTTCCAGGCCGAGCAGGAATTCGAGCTGCTACCCGGCGACATGCTCTACCTGCCTCCGCATTATGCCCACGACGGCATTGCTGTCGGCGAATGCATGACCTATTCCATCGGTTTCCGGGCTCCTTCGTATCAGGAGCTGGGCGAAGCCTTCCTGCAATTCATGGCCGATTCCATCGAACTGAGCGGGCGCTACGCAGATCCGCAACTGAAACCGGCCCGGCGTCCGGCGCAACTGGACGATGCCATGCTGTCCGAGGTGACCTCGCGCTTGGAAAAGCTGCGCTTCACGCGCAATGACGTGGCGCTCTTCCTCGGCGAATACCTTTCGGAACCCAAGCCTCAAGTCTTTTTCGATGTGCCGGAACGCCCCATGTCGAAGCCTGCCTTCCTGCGCGCCGCAAGCCGGAAAGGAATCGCTCTATCGCGCAAGACGCGCATGCTGTATCGGGGCAAGCAGGTCTTCATCAACGGCGAATCCTTCCTGATGCAGGCGGGCGACAGAGCGGCGCTTACGCTTCTGGCCGACCAACGCAGGTTGAGCCCCGAAGCCCTCGGCTCGGCCTCGGATGATGTGCGAGACGCCTTGTTCGCATGGTATCGCGACGGTTGGGTGGTGCTTGCTTGAGTCGGTGCGCGCACCGGCTCCAAAGATTTACAAATATTTACAAACTAATTGCCAAGCATCAATGTCTCGGCTTATGTCGCTACGGCAAAAATGGCTATAATTTCGAGTTGGGAAGTTTTCAATGTGTCGCAACGCAACATCAGCGGGTAGACGGAGAAAATGCCCCACAGAATGAACGGTTTCCGGTACCACTCCTCTCGCAATAATAATTTCTGAAGGAAGAACTTATGAACAAGACTCTGCTGATCGCCTCCCTGTTGGCCGTTGCTCTGGCTGCCTGCGGCAAGAAGGAAGAAGCTGCTGCTCCGGCCGCTGACGCCGCTCCGGCTGCGACCGCTCCGGCTGCTGACACCGCCGCTCCTGCTGCCGCTCCGGCTGCTGACGCCGCTGCTACGACCGACGCCGCTTCGGCTCCGGCTGCTAGCGATTCCGCTGCCGCTCCGGCTGCTGGCGACAGCACGACCGCCGCTGCTGCTCCGGCCGCTACCGAAGAAAAGAAGTAATCGGGCCTCAGCCTCGATAAAAAAGCCGGCCCATGGCCGGCTTTTTTTATTCCAGAGCGGCATTCGCTCTTTCAGATAAATCTCACCCGTTAAGCCGCAGCCAGTCGAATCCCTCTGCCTGGCAGGCAATCCTCACTTCAATCGCAGCGCCGTCGAGCGCCCCGGCCAGGGCGTGGTAAGCCAATTCGGGCGTGTTGTTCTGCTGACTCAGATGGGCGCCGACTACCGTTTTCAAGCGCGTCTTGTCGACTGCTGCCAGTATGTCGGCCGTAGTGTCATTGGCCAAATGCCCATAGGGACCGCCGATGCGC
>JAEWBA010000421.1 GCA_023391395.1 Pseudomonadota bacterium | reverse complement strand
ACGAATCCAATGGCGTGGCGCGCAATCTGCTGCGCCTGCTTTCTTTCCGCGTGCGCGCCGCCAATGCCCAGTTGCGGCGACGCCAGAAAGTCGGCGAATTCTATCGGCAACTGTCGATGGCCGATGGCCTGACCGGCCTGCAGAATCGTGCCTGGCTGAATCAGCACCTGCCGGCGCTGGTCGAGGAAGCCCAGGGCAGCCGCACGCCGCTGTCGATCGTCATGATCGATATCGACCACTTCAAGCACTTCAACGACGAGCATGGCCACCTGCATGGCGACCAAGCCCTGCTGGCCGCGTCGCGCGCCATCACCAAGGCCTTGCGTCCCAGCGATTTTGCGGCGCGCTTCGGCGGCGAGGAAATGCTGGTCATCCTGCCGGATACGCCGGCCAGCGCCGCCTTCATGGTGGCGCAACGCCTGTGCGAACGCATGCGGCAATCGGTGGTATTCGGCGACATGCGCAAGCCGCTGCCCCATCTCACCGCCTCCTTTGGCGTTGCCGAATTGCAAGCGGACCAGGATGCCGACGCGCTTTTGGCGGCAGCCGACGCCGCGCTGTATCGCGCCAAGGAAAGCGGGCGCGACCGCGTTTCCCTATAAATCTGCCCAACGTCGTTTCCGCCCGATCGGCACGCCGGAACGCATAGGCAACTTCCATTGTCTTTCCATGACATCCATGCAGCTCAATGCAGGGTTATCGGAGAGCGCACATGAAATGGGAAGGCAATCGCGAAAGCGACAACGTGGAAGACCGGCGCGGCGGGGGCGGATTCCGTCTCGGGGGCTCGCTGGGCATCGGCGGTGTGATTATCGCGCTGGTGGCTTCGTACTTTCTGGGTATCAATCCGCTGACCCTGCTCGGCATGCTGAACGGTTCTGGCGAACTGGCGCAAATCGAACAGCCGGCGCACAAACCGCCGGCTAACGATCAGATGGCACGCTTCGTTTCCACGGTCCTTGCCGATACCGAGGATACCTGGACCGAAATATTCAAAGCCGGCGGCGCCAGCTATTCGCCGCCTACGCTGGTTCTGTTCTCCGGACGTACCTCAACCGCCTGCGGCACAGGCATGGCGGCAACCGGTCCTTTCTATTGCCCTCCGGACCACAAGGTCTATATCGATCTCGATTTCTTTCGCGTGATGCGCGAGCGCTTCCAGGTGGAGGGCGAGTTCGCGCAAGCCTATGTCATTGCCCATGAGGTCGGCCATCATGTGCAAAAACTGATGGGCATCACGGCCCGCATGGACCGCGCGCGCCGGCGCATGCCCGAGGCCGAGGCCAATGCCCTGTCGGTGCGACTGGAACTCCAGGCGGATTGCTTCGCGGGGGTCTGGGCCTATCACGCCGACCGCGCACGCGGCATCTTGGAATCGGGCGACGTGGAAGCCGCCCTGCATGCCGCCAGCGCCATCGGCGACGATGCTTTGCAGCGGCGCACCCAGGGCGAGGTGGTGCCGGATTCCTTCACCCATGGCACTTCGGCGCAGCGGGTGCGGTGGTTCCGGCGCGGCCTGGAGACCGGCAAGGTGCAGGAGTGCAATACGCTGTCCGCTGCGGAGTTGTGAGCCCTGCGCCGAGCGCAAAAGACCTGGCCCGGCGAGGGAAGCGTGCCGGACATTACGGATGAGGCGCATCCTATAATGTGGGCTTTTGCTTCTTCATTTCCCCATGTCCTCCGTCCCTCTCCAGCCCTTCGAAGACGCCCTTGCCGACTTGAGCCAGAAGCGCACTACGGTCGCGCAATTCTGCCTAAGCTGCCGCGCGCAGTCCGGGCTGCTGTCGTCCCTACCGGAGCGTTACGCAGCCGTCATGGAAGATCTCCTCACGCGCATGGAAACCGGCAGCCTGTTCGGCGAGGAAAGCTGCTCTTTCAGCCAGGAAGACTTGCAGGCGCATTTTGCGACCTGGCTGGAGAAGACCCGGCAAGCACTGACCCGCGGATAGTTCGGACGCTGCGCCACACGCCCCCCGAAGCGGATTCGCGGGGGACGTGCAGCTACGGCAAGAGACGATTTACTGAAGACGCGTGCCGGTTGTGCCGGTCGAGGCACCGCCGCCGTCGCCGCGCTGCTGCGGCGCCATGTCGTGTGCCATATCCTGCGCCATGCTGCCCGCCACGTCGGCACTGCGTTCGATCTGCGGCGCCTGTTCCTTGCCCTTGCGATACCAGCCACGCACGATTTCGGCCGCGGTTTCGCGTCCGCCAAGGCCGAAGGACAGGCCCAACGCGAGAGCCACAGCGCCGACGGTAGCCATGAACAGCGTATTCACGAGTTCGGTGGCGACGCCGATCTGATTGACTGCGACCACGATGGCGAAGGCCCACACGGCCACACTGGCGATCCTTGCCAAGAGGTTTGGATTGCCCAGCCCGCCCTCGGCAGTCGCGCCGCGCACCAGGCGCGACAAGGCATTGGCCGCGATGCCGCCGATCACCAGCACTACCAGGGCAACCACCAGGTTCGGCAGCCACAGCAAGAGCTGGCGCAAGACATCGGACACGGCTGGCAAGCCTAGAGCATCGAAGGCCACCACTAACGCGATCAGGCGGATGAACCATTTGGCGATGCCGGCGATGAGGCCCGAGGCGTCGGTATCCGCGCCGGTCTTGCGCACGAAGTCGCCGAAGCCCGAGCGCTGCGCCAGATCGTTGAACTTCACCGCATGCAGTACGCCCGCCAGAGCCCGGGCAACCAGCGAGGCGATGATCCAGCCGACGATTAGGATGACGATGAACCCGAGTATCTTGGGAATGGCACTGAAGAACATCGCCATCGCGCCCGCGAGAGAGGACATGATTGCCGTTCCCCAATCCGAAATTTGCGACTCCATGACCACCTCCGCTCAGTAGGGTGAACCCGAAATGATTGGCTATCGATCCTTGGCATCGGGTGCCGCCTGTTCCGCCGGAAAATGGCGAAGGCAAGCCGGCGTTGACGCCAGCGCCCGCACCTTCCCAGGCGAGCGGGCCGCCGCATCCGGCACTGCCGGACGCTGAAACAGCTTCGGACTGCCTGGTTTCATCAGGCAAGGCGTTGGAAAGACGGTAGTTACCGGACCGGCCGAATCTGCTCTCTACGCATGAGAGGGAATGGATTGCGAAGTTTCGGGACGTGCGGGAAGCGTTTGCGCATGCTCAAGCGTGGCGGACCGATCGCGCTTCTGGGAAATGGGTAGGCCAAGACAGGTTCCTGTTTCTTCCCACTGGGAAAACCTGCCGCCGGTCCATGGGAGACTAGCCTGCTTCAATCCTTGTCCGCGTCCTTGCGCGCGGCCTCGGCCGTTTCGACGCTGGCCTGGCTGAGCTGGTTGATGGCGTTGTTGATGTTCGCCTCTACCGCTTCGGCGGCCTGCTCGCTGGAACGTGCGAGCTGGTCGCAGCCGGCCTGGGCGTTGCCGATGGCGGTATCCATGATGGCCAACAGATTGCCGGGGCTGGGTGGAGA
>JAEWBA010000412.1 GCA_023391395.1 Pseudomonadota bacterium | reverse complement strand
GGTCGGCACCATGGGCATGGTGGAAAGACGCCGGCTCGAGGCAATCGCCAGCGCACGCAGGCGGCCGGCCTGGATGTGCGCCATCGATGAAGGCAGGTTGTCGAACATTATGTCGGCCTGGCCACCGAGCAGATCGTTCAGCGCCGGCCCTGCGCCGCGGTAGGGGATATGGCGTATGTGGGTGCCGGTGGCGAGCTTGAACTGTTCCCCCACCATGTGCTGCACGCTGCAGGTGCCGGAGGTGGCGTAGCTGTAGCGGTCCGGATTGGCGCGCACATGTCCGAGGAATTGACGGACGTCCCGCGCCGGGAAATCCGGCCTGACGGTCAATACGTTGGGAGTACGCGCCATGTTGGTGATGGGCGCGAAGTCGCGTACGGGGTCGTAGCCGAGACCGGGACGGCATGCGGCATTCACGGCATGCGTGGACACCGTCGAAACACCAAGCGTGTAGCCGTCCGCAGCTGCCTTGGCGACCGCGGCCGCACCCAGGCTGCCGCCACCTCCGCCCAGATTCTCCACCGCAACCGGCTGGCCCAGCTCCTCGCTCAGGCGCTCGGCAACGATGCGCGCCACGATGTCGGTCGTGCCGCCCGGCGCAAATGGCACAATCAGGCGGATCGGCTTGCGCGGGTAATCCTGGCCCGCCGCCCACGCCCCCAGACTGGCGGTCAAGGCCAGCAGCAGCGCAACCAGCTTCATGTCTCCTCCCTTATTTTTGTTTCCGGCTTATGGTGCCGGAGGGGGCAGCAAGGCTAGCGATCGGCCGCGCCGGCGTCGACTGCGCGCCTGACGGCGGCCATGGTTTGCCGGCCGATGCGGGCTTCCATTTCCTTGTGCACCGGTGCCAGCGCCTTGCGCCATTCTTTTTTCTGATTATCCGACAAGACATGGATCCGTGTCTTGCCCGTCCTTGCGACCGCTTCCAGAGCGGCATCGTTCTCCTGTTGCGCAATGGTATTGGCATAAGCGCTGGCCTGCTTCATCGCCTCTTCGAGCTCGCCGCGAATTCCCGCAGGCAGGCTTTCCCAGAATTTCTTGTTGACGATGACGGCATAGCCCAGGTAGCCGTGATGTGAGAGACTCAGGTGGCTCTGGACTTCGTACATGTGCTGGGTAAAGAAATTCGAGGGCGGATTTTCCGCCCCGTCGACGGTACCCTTGCGCAACGCCCGGTAAACTTCGCTGAAGGGCAACACCTGCGGCCGCGCACCCAATGCCCGCATCTGGGCCTCCAACACGCGCGAAGGCTGGATGCGCATGCGCAGTCCCTTGAAATTGGCCGGCACCAGAAGCGGCTTGTTGGCCGACATGAGCTTGAAGCCATTGTCCCAGTAGGCAAGGCCGACGATGCCCTTGGGCTCCAGCTTCTTCAGCAGCTCGCGCCCTATCGGGCCTTCCGTTACGCGATGCAGGGCGGCCTTGTCGGGGAAGACAAAAGGCAGGTCGAACACTTCGAATTCGCGAATCCCGAGCGGGCCGAACTTGGCCAGCGAAGGCGCCAGCATCTGCACCGCCCCAAGCTGCAAGGCTTCCAGCTCGTCGTTGTCCCGGAGGAGCTGGCTATTGGGATAGAGCTCCACCCGCACCCGGCCCGCGGTGGCGCGTTCGGCCAGTTCCTTGAAGCGTTGCGCCGCCTTCCCCTTCGGCGTATCGCTGGCAACCACGTGGCTGAATTTGATGACGATCGGCGCCTGCGCAAGAGCAGACGCCGGCAGGCCGAGGGCCGCCGCAAAAATGGTCCATGCCGCAAGCAGCTGCGGCAATGCCTTGGATGCCATGGAAGGTCAGGATGAAGAAGGAACGCGGAACGTCAAATTAACATCCGGCATGGTAGTCACAACTGTGGATAACCACAATATCGCCGTCCGCTTTCGTGGCGCGACGCCTCCGTTACACTGACGCACATGACAACGCAGGAAAAATCCGAACTGCTGTTCCATACCCCCGGCCGGCGCGGCGTGCTGCACTGGCTGACACCGGTATTGCTGGTATTGCTGTTCATCCTGACGGTGCTGTGGCTGCCCTGGCAGGCACAGCAGATGGAAGCCAATGAACGCCTGGAGCAATTGGTTGCCGATACGCTGTGGGTGGAACAGACCATCCGCTTCCAGATCGGGCGCAACGAGGAAAACATCCGCCAGATCGGCACCGACATCGGCAGCGCGTCGCTGCGCGGCAAGCAGCTGCAGGCGCGCATGCAGACGCTGCTGCGCAACAACCCGGAACTGACGTGGATCGGCTGGTACGACCCGGGAGGCAAGCGGGTCGACGGCAGCGAGGGCGCGCCCGCAGCCCTGGCCGAACTGCCGGCCGAGTCGCAGGCTGCGGCGCAGACCGCGCGCGAACACGGCTCCCCTCAATACAGCCAGCCCGGAGCCGGCTACGAAAGCTCCGAGCGCATGGATTTCCACTTGCCGCTCATGGTGGGAGGGAAAACGCTCGGCAGCCTGGTGGCTTCGTATTCTCTGCCGCATATCCTGGACGAAATGGTGCCCTGGTGGTTCGCCCAGGACAATGAGATCGCCCTCATAAATACTGACGACACCGTGCTGGCCAGACGCGACGCAGGCGGACCCGGCAAGGGTGTGTTCGTGCACCAGCGTGCGCTGGACCTGCCGGGCGTCAGGCTGAGCTTGCGCACCGACAGCGTCAAGAACGCGCCCAAGCTGCTGCCCAATCTTCTGGTCGGCTCGGTCATCGCGCTTTCTATCGGCCTGATATGGAGCTTGTGGGCATTGTGGCGCGACATCAACCGCCGCCTCGCCGCCGAAGGCGCGCTGCGCCAACAGGTCGCATTCCGTACGGCGATGGAAAATTCCCTGGTCACCGGCATGCGCGCGCGCGACCTCAACGGCCGCGTCACCTATGTCAATCCGGCCTTCTGCCACATGGTCGGCCTGCCGCCCGAGGAACTACTCGGCCGGCTGCCGCCCATGCCCTACTGGGCGCCGGAGGCGATG
>JAEWBA010000401.1 GCA_023391395.1 Pseudomonadota bacterium | reverse complement strand
ACCGGAGCCGATGCAGTCATGATCGGGCGTGCGGCGCAGGGGCGGCCCTGGATATTCCGCGAAATCGATCATTTCTTGCGTACCGGCAGGCATTTGCCGCCGCCACGGGTGAGCGAGGTGCGTGCCTTGATGCGCGAGCACCTGCAGGCGCACTATGCCTTTTATGGTGAATTCATGGGATTGCGCACCGCGCGCAAGCATATCGGCTGGTATGTGCGCGGGCTGCCGGGAGGCGAAAAATTCCGGCAACACATGAACCGCCTGGAAAGCTGCGAGGAGCAATTGGCTGCCGTTGACGGTTTTTTCGAATCGCAATTGCAGCATGGTGAACGGTTACAATACGCGTTTGCCGAACAAAAGCTGGCTGCCTGACCCCCTCTCCGCCCCGATTGCCATGAGCAAAGACAATATCCAGGATGTCGTCAAGAAGAGTCTTGAAAAATACTTCAAGGACCTGGGCGAACAGCAGCCGTCCAATGTGTACGAGATGGTGGTTTTCACTGTCGAGAAGCCGATCCTCGAGGTGGTCATGGCGCATGCCGGCGGCAACCAGTCTCTGGCGGCGGAAATGCTCGGCATCAACCGCAACACCTTGCGCAAGAAGCTGCAGCAGCACGGATTGCTGTGATCCATAACGCAAGCGCGCTGCATTCAGCGTGCTTGCGTTATTCATCATTTTTCGCCTATCCATCATGATCAAACAAGCCCTGATTTCCGTTTCCGACAAGACCGGCGTGCTGGAATTCGCCCGTGCGCTGGCCGGAATGGGAGTCAACATCCTGTCCACCGGCGGCACTGCCAAGCTCTTGGCCGACAATGGCGTGAGCGTGACCGAAGTGGCCGACTACACCGGTTTCCCCGAAATGCTGGACGGCCGCGTCAAGACGCTGCATCCGAAAGTCCACGGCGGCATCCTGGCGCGCCGCGACCTGCCCGAGCATGTCGCAGCCCTGGAAAAGCATGGCATCCCCACCATCGACATGGTGGTCGTGAACCTGTATCCGTTCCAGCAGACGGTGGCGAAGGAGGAGTGCTCGCTGGAAGACGCCATCGAGAACATCGACATCGGCGGCCCCACCATGCTGCGTTCCTCGGCCAAGAACCACAAGGATGTGGTAGTGATCTGCGATCCGGACGACTATGGCCGCGTGCTCGACGAGATGAAGGCGAATCAGGGCCAGGTGGGCTATGACACCCGGTTCACGCTGGCGAAAAAAGTGTTCGCGCATTCCGCCCAATACGACGGCGCCATCACCAATTACCTCAGCTCGCTGGGTGAAGACAAGGCGCATGCCACGCGCAGCGCCTATCCGCAAACGCTCAACTTGCATTTCGAAAAGGTGCAGGACATGCGCTACGGCGAAAATCCGCACCAGTCGGCGGCCTTCTATCGCGATGTGGCGCCGCTGGCCGGCTCGCTCGCCAATTACACGCAATTGCAGGGTAAGGAACTGTCGTACAACAACATCGCCGATGCCGACGCCGCCTGGGAATGCGTGAAGACGTTTGAAGAATCCGCCTGCGTCATCATCAAGCATGCCAACCCCTGCGGTGTGGCCGTCGGCGCCGATGCGCTGGAGGCTTACGGCAAGGCCTTCCAGACCGACCCGACCTCGGCCTTCGGCGGCATCATCGCCTTCAACCGCGAGCTCGACGGCAAGGCTGCCGAAGCGGTTGCCAAGCAATTCGTCGAAGTCTTGATCGCTCCGGCCTTTACTGCCGAAGCAAGACAGGTTTTCGCCGCCAAGCAGAATGTGCGCCTGTTGCAGATTCCGCTGGGCCAGGCCGTCAATGCCTACGATTTCAAGCGCGTCGGCGGCGGTTTGCTGCTGCAATCGCCGGATGCCAAGAATGTCGTCCAGTCCGAACTGAAGGTGGTGAGCAAGAAGCAACCGACTCCGCAACAATTGCAGGACCTGATGTTCGCCTGGCGCGTGGCCAAGTTCGTCAAATCGAACGCCATCGTGTTCTGCGCCAATGGCATGACGCTGGGCGTCGGCGCCGGCCAGATGAGCCGCATCGATTCCGCCCGTATTGCTTCCATCAAGGCCCAGAACGCCGGCCTGTCCCTGGTCGGTTCGGCGGTCGCCTCGGACGCCTTCTTCCCCTTCCGCGACGGGCTGGACGTGGTGGTGGACGCAGGGGCGACCAGCGTGATCCATCCGGGCGGCTCGATGCGCGACCAGGAAGTAATCGACGCCGCCGACGAGCGCGGCGTGGTGATGCTGTTCACGGGCACGCGGCACTTCCGCCATTGATGCCCTTGCCGTCCTCTACGGGCTCGATACGCTTGGCTCTCCGATGAAAATCCTCGGTATCGACCCCGGCCTGCGCACCACCGGCTTCGGCGTGATCCGCCAGGACGGCACCCGGCTGAGCTATGTGGCATCGGGCACGATCAAGACGCCCGATGCCGATCTGCCACAACGCCTGAAGACCATCCTGCTCGGCGTCTCCGAAATCATCCGTACCTATTCACCCGATTGCGCAGCGATCGAAAAGGTGTTCGTCAACGTCAATCCGCAATCCACCTTATTGCTGGGACAGGCACGCGGCGCGGCAATTTGCGCCCTAGTCAGTGCCGATCTGGCAGTCGCCGAGTACACTGCCTTGCAGATCAAGCAAGCCGTGGTCGGCCACGGCAAGGCGCAAAAACAGCAGGTACAGGACATGGTGCAACGGCTCCTGCTTCTGCCGGGCACTCCGAGCCCGGACGCGGCCGATGCTCTGGGTGTGGCGATCTGCCATGCGCACGGCGGCGAAGCCCTGGCAACGCTCGGCGGACTGGCACCGGCGCTGGCCAAAAAAGGCTTGCGGGTAAGGCGCGGCCGGCTCGTGGGCTAAGAGATACGCGGCGTTTCAGGCGGCGAAGGCTAGACTTGCTTTTCCGCTTCGCGGGCATCGATTTCGAAGCGGTTGTGCCAATAGGCATCCCGGCCGCGAAGCGCGGCCCAGGCGCTTGAGGCGAGATAGACAAAGGGGAATAACAAGCCCCAGCGCATGGCCTGGCGCACATGGGCCAGCTCATGGGTGAGCACCCGCGAGGATAGCCCTTCATTTTCCGCAATGATAACGTGCCCGAGCGCCATGGCGCTCATTGCGCCGAAAGGGTGGCGGCTCAGCATGCGATCGGCGAAAGGGCCGCGCACAAGGAGCGCCGGCGTAGGGTGACGCACCAATTGCGCATGGCCGCGCAACAGCAGTACGGGCAGGGCGAACCCCAGGCCAGCCAGAGTCAAGGGCGAAGCCCACAGTATCCCGAAAAACCTGCCAAGCCAGGTCAAGGGGCGCGGAAATTGCCGCCTCCGCCGCCGATTGTGAAAGTGTAAAAGCATAGCTTGCCGCGGCAGAGGCGGGAAGCACCAGGGTTCGCAATGCTCGCCTGCTGTTTTACTGCCTCCCCGGAGGTCGGTATTAGAGCCAGTCTTGCCGGAAAAAATCCATGCCCCCTTGCACGCTCGGCGTGCGGTGAGGGCGGCAGTAAAATGCTCGGGCACCCTCCAGGGCGCGCCGTGCCGTGTTTGTCCTGTATGATGCCCAACTTTGGGTATGTGTCGCTATGATAGGTCGTCTCTCCGGAATTCTGCTTGAGAAAAATCCACCGCAATTGCTGATCGACTGCAATGGCGTCGGCTATGAGGTGGACGTTCCGATGAGCACGTTCTACAACCTCCCCGCTGCCGGCGAGCGGGTGATGCTGCTGACCCACCTGGCGGTGCGCGAAGACGCGCATCTCTTGTACGGTTTCGGCACGCTGCAGGAACGCCAAGTGTTCCGGCAACTGATCAAGATTTCGGGCGTGGGTGCGCGCACCGCCTTGTCTATCCTGTCCGGCTTGTCGGTGGGCGACCTGGCGCAAGCCGTGACCCTGCAGGAATCGGGACGACTGACGCGCATCCCCGGCATAGGCAAGAAAACGGCCGAGCGCCTGCTGCTGGAATTGAAAGGCAAGCTCGGCGCCGACCTGGGCGCGGTGGCCGGCACAGCGCATGGCGATGCCGCAGCCGACATCCTGAACGCCCTGCTCGCCCTCGGCTATTCTGAAAAGGAAGCAGCCCTGGCTCTCAAGCAGGTGCCGGCAGGCGCCGGCGTTTCGGACGGCATCAAGCAGGCCTTGAAAGCACTTTCGAAAGCTTAGAATGTTGAGGGCAGAGTACCGCTTCGCTTAACTCTGTCCCACAATTAAGGGAGTTTTGTCCCGCAATAAATGTGTCTATGAGTATTCAGACCGATAATTTTCCCGAGCAGCGCATCATCTCGGCCACGCCGGCTTCGCCCAACGAAGAGGCGATCGAGCGTGCCTTGCGTCCCAAGCAGCTCGATGAATACGTCGGCCAGGAAAAGATCCACGGCCAACTGGAAATCTTCATCACCGCCGCGCGTCAGCGCCGCGAAGCCCTGGACCACACTCTGCTGTTCGGCCCGCCTGGCCTGGGCAAGACCACGCTGGCGCACATCATTGCGCGCGAGATGGGCGTTAATCTGCGCCAGACTTCCGGTCCGGTGTTGGAACGCGCCGGCGACCTGGCTGCGCTGTTGACCAACCTCGAGCCGAATGATGTGCTGTTCATCGATGAAATCCACCGCCTGTCGCCGGTGGTCGAGGAAATTCTGTACCCGGCGCTGGAGGACTATCAGATCGACATCATGATCGGCGAAGGCCCGGCGGCGCGCTCGGTGCGGCTGGACCTGCAGCCCTTCACTCTGGTAGGCGCCACCACGCGCGCCGGCATGCTGACCAATCCGCTGCGCGATCGCTTCGGCATCGTGGCGCGGCTGGAGTTCTACACGCCGCAGGAACTGGCGAAAATCGTCGCGCGCAGCGCTTCGCTGCTCAATGCGGCCATCGACGAGGACGGGGCGCTGGAAATCGCCCGCCGCAGCCGCGGCACGCCGCGCATCGCCAACCGCCTGTTGCGGCGCGTGCGCGATTATGCCGAGGTCAAGGGCAATGGCGAAATCACAAAGGCCATGGCCGATGCTGCCCTCAAGATGCTGGATGTGGACCCCGTCGGTTTCGACGTGATGGACCGCAAGCTGCTGGAAGCGGTCCTGTTCAAGTTCAATGGCGGGCCGGTCGGTCTCGACAACCTGGCGGCGGCGATCGGCGAGGAACGCGACACCATTGAAGATGTGCTGGAGCCCTACCTGATCCAGCAAGGTTTCTTGCAGCGCACGCCGCGCGGCCGCATCGCCACGCCGAGTGCCTATGCGCATTTCGGGGTTACCGCTCCCCGCACCAGCCCGACCGGCGACTTGTGGGACCCGCCCTTGGCCTGAGCGCTGCGGCAGGCCGGCGGCCAATGCCGGGCTGGCTTGTCACATTTCTGCTAAAGGCGACGGCTTTCCCCCTATAATTGCGCTTTCTGCAGCCCTATGCCTCCAAAATGGCGCAATTCCATCCATTTCCCGGGGGCGTCCCTGGGCTGCCGCTTACCGGACCCCTCACCGCCATGCTGATGTCTACCCAGGCAAACCGCTATGCGCATCAATTGCTCGAGGCGCGAGCCGATACGAAGCTGATTTCACCCTTGTCCGCCGGCGGTGCGCTGTCGGTTGCCGATGGCTACGACATCGCCAAGGGGATATACGACATTCGCATCGCGCAAGGCGAAACGCTGGTCGGACGCAAGACCGCCTTCACCAATCGCCGCATCTGGGCCAAATACGGTGTTGCCGAGCCGATCAGCGCGCCGATCTGGACGCCGCTGTTCGATTCCACCGTCCGCTATGCCGAAGACAACCGCGGCATCCAGAGCCTGCAGGGAGCCTTGCAACCACGGCTTGGCCCGGAACTGGTTTTCAAGCTGGGGACGACACCCGCGCCGGATGCCAGCGCCGAGGAACTGGCGGAATGCGTGGAATGGATGGCGCATGCCTTCGAAGTCGTGACCTGCCCGTTTCCGGATTGGAAATTCGAAATGGCGGATGCCATTGCGGCCTTCGGTCTGCACGGTACGCTGATCGTGGGCGAGCCGAGAATGCTGTCGGCCGCCAGCCGCCGCAATCTTGGCGTCATGCTGGCCCATGCCAGCCTGTCGCTGTCCTGCGGCGACGAGCTGCGGTCGGCCGGCTTCGGCAGCGATGTGCTGGGCAGTCCTCTGCATGCCGTGTGGCACTTGCAGCAATTGCTGAGCGAACAGCCGCAATTCCCGCCAGTGCAGGCGGGCGAGATCGTCGCCACCGGGACCTGGACCGACGTCTGCCCGATCGCACCGGGCGAGATCTGGACTTCAGCCTTTTCCGGCCTGGTGCTGCCGGGGCTCACCGTGTCCTTCGTTTAGCCTTTACTCCACGCGCACCCAAGTCTGAGTCCGCCCCAGCAGCGGCACGCCGATGTAACCACGCACATCCAGCTTCTTCCCATCCTCGCTGAGCGTCAGCTTGCTCTTGTAGAGCTTGCCATTGGCCGGATCGAGAATTTCGCCGCCACCGTACTCGCGGCCTTCGCCCTCGCGCTTCAAGCCGTTGAGGATGGTCACGCCGACAATCGGCTGATCCTTGCGCGCGCCTTCGCACTTGTCGCATACCGGATTCTGGTCTTCGTCGGGCTTGCGATACAGCTTTTCGATTTTCCCGGACAGCACGCCCTTGTTGTCCGCGATGCGGATCAAGGCCTTGGGCTTGCCGGTTTCATCATCGATGTTTTGCCAGAGTCCGGCCGGCGACGCGGCTTGCGCCCAGGCGCTCGAAGCGGCCAGGGCGAACAGCGGGACGAGTGCGTAAAGCGCGATTTTTCTCATGCGTGTCTCTTTCATTGATTTGTTATAACGATGGAAAACGGCAAGCCCGGTGTCTTCTCTCAGGCTTTAGGCAATTTGTCGAACTGCTCGCGCAGCTTGGTCAGCGTGGAAAGGAAATTCTGCAAGCGTTCCTTTTCCTGCGCCACCACCTGGGCCGGCGCCCGCGAGACGAAGCTCTCGTTGGCCAGCTTGCCCTGAGCCTTGGCGATCTCGCCTTCGATGCGGGCGATCTCCTTGGACAGGCGCTCGCGCTCGGCGGCCACATCGATCTCCACCTTGAGCATCAGGCGCGCATCGCCAATGATGGAAACCGGCGCTGGCGAGGGCGGCAAGGCGTCGAGCACTTGCACGTCGGAGAGCTTGGCCAGCGCCTGCAGGTAAGGGACGAAGGATTGCAGCCGAACCTTGTCGGCGCCGGCTTCGATGACCAGCGGCACACGCTGTGCCGGCGACAACTGCATCTCGCCGCGCAGATTGCGCGCCGCATCGGTCAGGGCCTTCAATTGCGCCATCCAGGCTTCCGCTTCCTCGTCGAGCTTTTCCGGATTGGCTTGCGGGTAGGGCTGGCGCATGATGGAATCGCCGGCGACAGCCTGGCCGGTCAGCGGCGCCACCGTCTGCCACAGCTCTTCCGTAATGAAGGGAATGATCGGGTGAGCCAGGCGCAGCACGGTTTCCAGTACGCGCAGGAGCGTGCGGCGCGTGGCGCGCTGCTGTGCCTCGGTGCCGTTCTGGATCTGCACCTTGGCGATTTCCAGGTACCAGTCGCAGTACTCGTCCCAGACGAACTTGTAGATTGCGGATGCGATGTTGTCGAAGCGGTAGTCGGCAAAACCTTTTTCGACTTCGGCTTCGGTGCGCTGCAGCAGCGACACGATCCAGCGGTCGGCTTG
>JAEWBA010000376.1 GCA_023391395.1 Pseudomonadota bacterium | reverse complement strand
GCGCACCGCGCTGTTCCGTTCCGAGAAGACCAACGAGCGCAATACCGACTTGTCGATGCCAGATGTCGCCGTGCTCTCCGGCCGCCGCCATACCGACGGCATCGAGTTCGAGGCAGTGGGCCGCATCAATCCGCGCTGGGAAGTGTTCGGCAATCTCGCCCTGATGCGCGCCAAGGTGGACGAAGCCTCGGCCCAGCAGGCCAACACCAAGGGCATGGTGCCGGTCAATACACCCGACCACACCTACAGCCTGTGGACCACTTACAAGCTGGGCGGCGGCTGGAAGATCGGCGGCGGCCTGGAAGGCGTGGCTTCACGCTATGCGAATGCCACCAATACCAACGCCGTGCCGGGCTACATGCGCGTGGATGCGATGGCGCAGTACTCGGCCAAGGCCTATGCCGTCAAGTTCAATGTCTTCAACCTCTTCAACGAGAAGTACTACGAAGGGGTGTACGCCGGCCACGCCATTCCCGGCACGCCGCGCGCCCTGCAAGTGACTCTGACAGCGAAGTTCTGAGGAGACATCATGCTGCTGCACGTGCCGAAGGTCTTGTCGCCGGAAGCGCTCGCGCGTTGCCGGGCCATCGTCGAAGCCGCCGACTGGCAGGACGGCAAGATCACTGCCGGCTCCCAGTCGGAACAGGTGAAGAACAATCGGCAGTTGCCCGAAGGCTCGCCCGCCTCGAAAGAGGCGCGCGCCATCGTGGTAGATGCGCTCGCGCATAGCGCCTTGTTCTTTTCCGGAGCCTTGCCGAAGAAGACCTTTCCGCCGCTGTTCAACCGCTACGACGGCAGCGCCAACCAGTTCGGCAACCACATCGACAACGCGGTGCGCACCTCGACGCTGACCGGCGCCTGGGTGCGTACCGACCTGTCGTGCACGCTGTTCCTGAGCGAGCCGCACGAATACGAGGGCGGCGAACTGATGATCGAGGACACCTTCGGTACCCAGCGCGTCAAGCTGCCGGCCGGGGATCTGATTCTCTATCCATCCAGCAGCGTGCATCGGGTCGAACCGGTCACCCGCGGCAGGCGCATCGCTTCCTTCTTCTGGATCGAGAGCATGGTGCGCAGCGACGAGCAGCGCCGCCTGCTGTTCGACATGGACAAGTCCATCATGGCGCTGCGCGAGCGGCACGGCGAAACCGAGGAAGTGGTGCGCCTGACTGGCTGCTACCACAACCTCTTGCGCCTGTGGGCGGAAACCTGAGACGACGCCGCGACGCATGAATCCCAGTCTGTCTTCCCGCGCCGGCACCTTGTTACTGATCTGCGCCATTCACCTGGCAGCGCTATGGCTGTTGCTCGCGCTCGGCAGTTCGGATACGACCACGCCGCCCGCGCCATTGCCGGTGCTGATGGCGGAAATGCTGCCGACGCAGCCGGTCAAGCCTGAAGTGCCGCGCCCGGCGCCCGCGCCCGAACCGCAGCCACGGCAAAAGCCGCAGCCGAAAAAAGCGCCGCCCAAGCCTGCTCCAAAGACCACGGACAGCAAGACGGCGCTGAGCGAACCGCGGCCGGCGGAACCGCAGCCGCCGGCGCCCGCGGCCGAGCCGCCCGTACCCTCCAGTGCACCGCCCAGTCCGCCCGCGCCGCCTGCTCCGCCGGCACCGCTGACGCCGCCCAGCTTCAGTGCCGCCTACCTGAACAATCCGGCGCCGGCCTATCCGCCGCTGTTGCGGCGCGCCGGCGAACAGGGCCGCGTGCTGCTGCGCGTGTTCGTCAGTGCCGACGGCAAGGCCGCGGAAGTGCGGGTGCTGAAATCGAGCGGCTTTGCGCTGTTCGACGAAGCGGCCGCCGATGCGGTACGCAAATGGCGTTTCGTGCCGGCGCGCCGCGGTGAGGAAGCGGTGGCCGAATGGGTGCAGGTGCCGATCGATTTCAAGCTCAACTGATTCACCACTTTTTTGGAAAAAATACCATGAACAACCCCTATGGATTCGCCAATCTCTGGCAGCAGGGCGACGCCATCACCCGCACGGTCGCCATCGTCCTGCTTGTCATGTCCATCCTGTCCTGGTACGTCATGGCCGTGAAGGCCTGGAACCTGATCCGCCTGCGCCGGCAGGCGGCGGTGGCGCGCGACGAGTTCTGGCACAGCAAGAGCCTGGAGCAGGGCATGAATATGCTGGCGCCCAACCGCCATGCCAATCCCTTCCGCGCGCTTGCCGAGGACGGCGTCAGCGCCGCCGCCCATCATGCCCAGAGCAAAGAGGATTTGCACGGCGCGCTCAATGTCAGCGAATGGGTCACCAGTTGCCTGCGCCGCTCCATCGAAAACAGCACCGGCCGTCTGCAAAGCGGCCTGCAGGTCCTGGCCTCGGTAGGTAGTACCGCGCCTTTCGTCGGCTTGTTCGGCACCGTATGGGGGATTTATCACGCGCTGGTTGGCATCGGCGTGTCCGGCCAGGCCAGCATCGACAGGGTGGCCGGCCCGGTCGGCGAAGCGCTCATCATGACTGCCTTCGGCCTGGTGGTGGCGATCCCCGCCGTCCTCGGCTACAACGCTCTGACCCGCAGCAACAAGGCGATCCTGTCGCAACTGGCGAACTTCGCGCACGACCTGCACGCCTTCCTAGTCACCGGCGGACGCGTCGGCCAGCCGGCCACCGTAGTCAACTTGCGCGGGAAAGAGGAACAGGCATGAGCTTCGGCACCAGCGAAAGCGACGATGATGTGATGTCGGAAATCAATATGACACCCCTGGTGGACGTCATGCTGGTTTTGCTCATCATTTTCATCATCACCATCCCGGTCATCAACCACGCGGTCAAGCTCGACCTGCCGCATGCTTCCAGCCAGCCCAACGATGTCAAGCCGCCGCACATCGATGTGGTGATCGATGCCGAGGGTACGGTGAGCTGGAATGGGGCCGTGGTGGACGAAGCGGCACTCAAGGCGCGCATCGCCGAGACCGCCCTCCAATCGCCGCAGCCGGAACTGCACCTGCGCGCCGACCGCAAGACGCCGTACGAGAATGTGGCGCGGCTGATGTCGGCGGCACAAGGCGGCGGCATGAACAAGATCGGTTTCGTGACCGAGCCCCAGGGCGGGCGCTGACTTTGGCGGATTTGCGGCAAAGGCAGGGCGGCGAAAACCACCTGGGGCCGGCGCGCGTTTGCACCGGCATGCGAAAGTCCCATCGCGGGACAGTTCTTTCGCTCGCCGCGAGCCTCCTGAAAACGGGAAAGGCCAGAGCATGCTCTGGCCTTTTCTGTCTGGTGGAGCGGAGGAGGATCGAACTCCCGACCTTCGCATTGCGAACGCGACGCTCTCCCAGCTGAGCTACCGCCCCATGGGCAAGGATTGTATTGTTTGGCGTGTGGCCGTGCAAGAGGCGGGGACGGCGGCAAGGCGGCCTGTCATGAAAAAGCCGCGCGCCATGACGGAACCGGTTGATGAATTCGGGCCGTCCCACTATAGTTGCGGAATGGTTTCCGAATTCCATCAACTTTCCGAAAAAATCAGCCAGCTCGCCGAGTTGGCGCAATCCTTGCGGCGCGAAAATGCCGAATTGCGCCAGCGTGTCGCGGCCCTCAGTTCGGAGAACGCGGATTTGGCCGGGCGCATCGAGGAAGCCACGCAACGCGTCACCGCCCTGCTGGAAAAGATCCCGGCGCCGGAAGAACAGGATAGGGAAATCGCATGATCCAGCTCGATGTGACGATCATGGGTCAGCCCTACAAGCTGGCTTGCCGGGAGGGCGAGGAAGATGCGCTGCGCGAAGCAGTGACCTACCTGGATGAGAAGATGTGCGCCATCCGCGATGCAGGAAAAATCAAGGGCAATGATCGTATTGCCGTGATGGCGGCGCTCGGAATTGCTGCCGAAATGCTGTCGACAAAGGGCTCGGAAGGGCCGTTTGCGGAGATGACAATTGCGGAAGTGCGGCAGAAAATTTCTGCCATGCATTCCGTCCTCGATGCCGCGCTCGCACCGCAGGAAAATCTTTTTTGATTTAGCTCCGTATGCGTTGACAGCGATTCGGAATCGGGTACACTGAAACCTCCTGCCGTGTTCGCGATTGCCATATATTCCTTGAACCA
>JAEWBA010000342.1 GCA_023391395.1 Pseudomonadota bacterium | reverse complement strand
CTTTAGACCTGGCAGCACAAATTGCCGCACTTGAATCCAGTCGGACGAGCCAGGCCCAATATTCTCGAATTTGCCGGGAGTCGAATCGGGCGATAGACGCAGTTTGTAGATCTGCTCTCCACCGTAGCCAAAAACAAGAGCCGTCAAGTCCGGCCGGCTTACCAGTTCTTGAATAACCGAGTTATAGATGGCTGGATGAGAGTAGCTAGGCATCTGTATGTACTTTACTCCCAGTCCGACCAGTGCCCTTGCCGCCGCAACCGCGTCCTTTTCCTGGTAGACCGGAAGCAGTTTGGGGTCCAGGAAGCTTATCATTCGCCGCCCGGAATAATACATATCGGCGGGCCGCTCAGCGAGTACCAATGCACTCTCTTCTGTGTTCTTTCTCAGGAAATCTACCGCCATATAAGTCGGCCAGTTGCGAAGAGATTCCCTGTTATGCAGAGCAAGCCCCCCGAAGGGGATGTCCAGTTTTTCTTTTCGGGCATCCTGGTGGCGATTTAACATTGCCCATTGCAATACCAGCATTACAAGGATGAGCATTGTCACCCCGTATAGCATTCTAATTTTCAGGCCGGGTGGCCTGGTATCGATCCATTGCAGGCGGCTCAACAAGCCGGCGAGCCCAAGCCCTGCCAGCAAAGAGACAGCGGAAGTCATGACGATCAGATAGCGGTCGTTTTTGATCATCAGATCAATGCCCAGCACGGCAGAAGTGATCACTCCCAGCAAATAAACAGCCAATATGGCTGCAAGGACCAGCGCTTGGCGTAACGGAGTCTCCAGGACGTGACCACGAGATTTCTCCACCCGCCAATATTCCCGCAATTGCTGAATGCATACGCCTAGCCCGAGCAGCATGAACCAGAACGCGAAGCCGAAGGACTCGATGGAGAACCATCCCTTGAGGATGCCGTACTGAATTTTCTCAGCCCAGGATTCTAAGCCTCTGGCTTTGGCAAAATACTCGAACCAAGCTTGTTCAGGTAACGCGAATACGGCGGGATTGTCACTAATGGGCGACCCGAACAGCAAGACGTTACGACCGTAGGGCCATGCAGCAATCAGGCAGGCGGCAATCAGGACCAATGTCAGATGCTTTACCAATCTGCGTCGCTCACCAAGACCTTCATTACAGACGATCGCCACGACGGTCAGAGGAATGAACAAGATGGCCTGGGAATGCGCCCACAAGGCCAAGCCCAAACAAATCCCTTGCACTATCGCTCGCCTCGTCCATGGCCCTTGTAAATGGATTACGGCAGCAAGTGTCAGCGTCAGCCCGGCAACGGGCAGGGCGTCGATTGAGGCAGAGCCTGCACCCAGAATAAATAAGGGCACCGACAGATAGGTAATGGCCGCCAATAAGCCGACAAGGCGATTGTTCAGGCTGCCGAGCGCGAAGACAAGACCTGCGCTGGTGAGGGCAAACCAAGGTGCAATCAGGCGCATGAGGCCTGGCATCTCGGCATCGCCCTGAATGACGTAGGTGAGATAGATGAGGGCCGGATAGAGCGGCGGATGGGTCCAAGGAGCAAAGAATCCTGAACTGCCCACCTCAGGCTCAATGGCAGGGTAGGCAGCAATGTCACCAGTTTCATACAGCAAACGGCCGACCATGGCATATTCAAGCGAATCATTGGCCGTCAAGGGCATCAGCACCGCTTCGGCGAGCAGAAAGAATACCCACGCGGCCAGCAATGCGAACAAGACGATAACAAGTACGCCTGCCTGCCTCTCTTTCTCGGGTTGGGCCTTGTGAATCACCGTATGAGAGGTGCGGCGGGCCCCGACCAGACTAGAAACCAGCCAAATTAGGGCGAGGGCGACAAAGACAAATATCAAGTGCACGTTGTGCGAAGCACCCGGAAACAGTGTCAGCGCAAATACGGACAGCATGCCGGCGAGGAACGGGGCCAAACTTCGTCCGAATGCGGAAGAGAGGCGGACCTGCCGGGCATTCAACGTCCAGGGCATCAGTCGCGCAAGCGTGGTCGCAGCTGCACTGCTGAGGACAATCAAGAGAAGCATGACCGCCCATGATGCGGGCGCCGGGCCTATCATTTGTGGCATATAGTCAATCTATTTAAAGAAATTTGGGCGCGTCAGCAGCAGCGACGTCCCAGTGGAAGCGCCCGCGTCAGGGAGGTCTCGCTGAGCATCTCTCGGGCACTGGGACGGAAGTTCACGCCATGCCCAGGATCGTGCTAATAATTACTGCATTCACTTTGCCGTCGCCATATGGTCGAAGCTGAGGTCTAGCTGATTATGCAATGTTGGCCGCCAGTCAGAAGCACTGCCGGCCCACTCCTTTAAAGCACTGGCCATCGCGAGCCTATGCGGCCCACGTGACTTCACTCATGTCGGTACTGCCGCGAGGTATTCGAAGGGGCGGTCGGAAACGACGGCGAAGCGCACTCCGTAGCGGGAAAAGAAATTGCGTACATGTTCGATCGAGGCGTGAGTTCCCAAGCTTGTCTCCGCGGATTCAATGTCAAACCATGCGATGCGCTTCGTGTCCAGCATTGCGCGCGTGCCTTCCGGTATTGCACTGAGCGATACAAACACGTTCGCTTCCATGATGGGTGCACCTTCTTGGCTTAGCTCGACCCGGAACGCGCCTGCGCCGGCCCCGGCTTCGGCCACCAATAAGCGCCGCCCGCCTTCCCCAGATACAGTGCTAGGCTGCCCTTGGTAACTTAGAAACTCGGCAAGCTCCCCAAAAATCTCGACGACCTTCTCCCAGCGCTGCTGCCCGGAGAGCGGGCGAAGGTATTTTCCATCCTCGCTGATCACTTTAGCCGGCATACCTGCGGCGAGCGAATTGGCCGGAACCGAACGATTGATCACGGCGCCGGCACCGATCGTGGCATAGGCACCGACTTCAACGTTGGGCAATATGAAAACCCGCCACGGCAGCCAAACCCCCTTGCGGAGATAGATGGGGCCGAACCCAATCGGGAAGCCATCGAGGACCGATTGCCATGAACCGTGCGTAAAGAGATAGGTCGAGCCTCCAACGCCGACATCGTCTTCGATCACGATTGGCTCCGTCGGATTGAGAAAGCAATACGGGAAGATCTTCACCCGGCTTCCGATGTGCAGGCTGGAGCGTGGGGTGAGCATGCCGCCCACCACCGTCTGTTCCATCACCACCGAATCGTGTCCAATCGCCACATCCCCAGTGTCGATGGCAACCAAAGTTCCGATACGGACCCGGTTGCCAAGACGCAGTTTGCGCGCATTGATGAACGACAACATACCGATCCGACAATCGTCGCCAATCTCGATATCATCGGCGGTGAGGACGGAAAACGGAGCGATGCGAACGCGCTGCCCGATGCGTGCGCCCCGCATCCGGTAGTAAGCGACCTTCAACGGCGAAGGCAGCAGGCCAATCAATATCATTTTGACAAACGGAATTCCCATATCGTCCTCCTAGCGTACCGCGCGCAATATTCTCTTGACAGCGTTGATCCCGGCATCCTTGCCTAGCTGAAGCCACCAGTCCGATGCGGAAATAGCCCAGCGCTCAGGGTGAGCGGACAGGGCGAGACGCCCCGGTTTCGCCTTATCGACAAATGCGAGCAGATCTGCGCAGGTATGCACTCCTGCAGGAGGAGCGTCTGCCGAAGCCGGCTTGTCTCGCAGATTGGCGGCACCTGCGGACCAGGAACGACCGGTGTCTGTGAAATAGGGCATACCAGCGTAGTTGAGGCTCAGGAAGGCGTCGGCGGCGAGGCCGTAGTCGGCGAGACTGCCGATCTGCCACATGTCGATGTTGTTGTGCCGGGAGAGCGGACTTCCATGCATGGCCACTGTCTCTATCGAGGCAAGTTTGCGCAAGCACTCCAAGTGTTCAGCAAAAAGCTGGTGGGCGCGCCGCGTGTCTCCATGGGCGAGCGAAAGATCCTCATAGTGGTAACCGACTTCATGCCCGAGTTCGGCGACCTGTCGGATGACCTCGCGGTCGAAGGCGCTGCCTACGACTCGAAAATAGTAAGTAGTCAGTACACCTTTGCGCGCCTCGAGCTGCGCCATCGCCAGCGCATTTGCGGGCTTGCGGTCTACGTCATGACGTATCAGGACACCGCGGGCAGGCGCTTCCCGGTGCCAATGTAAAATCCCACAAAGCGTCCCGAAGCGGTCCTTCAGAGCATCAACGAGTTGACCGTATTGTTCAAGTGTGAAGTCTCGCATTTACAGGTGCCTCGTTCAGTACAGTTTCGGCACGTTGTCGATTGTGCGCATAGCGATATCGAAATCTATCCCAATAAGACCGCAGTACTCCCGTATCGAATCGATGCGCGGCTGATTCTCTTCTTCTACCAAACGCAGCGCTTCGTCACGAGTGATGACGCCTTCTCGGATTTGGTTGCTACGGAAGGTTTCATACTCGCTGAATCCCGCGACCGTCTGGTAGATGTAGTTATAGAAAGGGGCCGTTCCATCGCCGATCCGCCACGTGGTCGGCGTATCTTTTGCCAGCTCCCAGTCGTATTCACCGATCAGGGTGCGATTGATCTCCTGCTCGTCCCAATTGACATAGTCGAACAGGTAAAGGAAGTCCTGCTTGACGAAGTAGTAAGACAGGAACGCAGTGAAGGTATCCGACAGAGACCCGTTGATATAGCCAGGATTAAGAAGATAATTTTTCAGGTAGTAGGCCACCATCTTCGCCTTGGCAAGCGAAGACATGCGGTTGAGCCGGACGCCAGCCGACGCTGGCGCGACGCCGCAAAACCCAGTTTTAAAATCAGTCCGCTCATACTGATTGGTCGAATAGACCATCAGCTTAATGCCTGTTTCTTTCATGAGGCGGTTTGCATGCCACATGAACTGCTTGTCGCCCGCCATGAACAGAGGAACCATGCCCAGTTCTGGGCGCCTGAACCAAGCCTCAACATTACGCCTTACATTCTTTCGCTTGGCCTTGATGTCCGCGGAAACCCAGATATGCTCGACCCCAAGTTTTCCACATAGGCGCGCCTGATTGCGGCGAGCCAGGTCGGTGACCATGCCCCAGTCGTATGTATAGGCGATGGGGTTCATGCCGTACCGGGTTTTCAACAAATGCAAGCCGTAGCTACTGTCGCGTCCGCCGCTAAAACCTACTAGGCAATCCGGCTCCCCATTCTTGCTGCGGTAGGTATCGAGCAGTCGATTCAACGCATCTTCGCCGGCAAGAACCTGCTTCTGGTAGTTGCGACAGTAATTGCAAACACCGTCCGCATCGAAGTCGATGAAAGGCATTGTCTCGGGGAGAATGCACCGTGTGCAGCGGCGCAGTGCGCGCCAGCGCTTGTAGACAAGACTCGTACTAGTCGTGATCAATCGCTTGGGAGCGAGCGGCTCCATTACTTCGGCAACGGTCCCGTCAGAGACACTCAGTGCGAAGTGCAACTTCGGCTGTGCCGTATGCAGATCAACCAGCAGGCCATTGTTCGCCTTCACCTGAACGATCATGCACGCCTGCCAGCTTCCGCCCATCTTGTTAATGACCTGATGAGCTATAGCTGCTTCTGAGCAGTAGAACATAGCCTTGCGTGCTGTATCAGTCACCACAAACAGCGAACCGGTATTAGTGGCCAGCAGCATGTCATTCCGTGCAGAGAAAAGCACTGCCAGCGACGCCTCACCGTAGATCTTCTCAAACACCTGAGTAGCGGCACGCGACAGTGGAATGCCTTCTTCCATCGCCTTGTTCAGCATTGCGGCCACAATTTCAGTATCGACATCCGACTCCTTCACGAGGAAAGGTTGGTCCGCCCAGAGCTGCGACTCATTTACGATGATGCCATTATGGACACAAACCACTCCACCTTTGACTACCGGTTGATTATTCGCGTCTATGCCCTGCAATCCGTTCGTTACCAGTCGAGCATGCCCTATGACTGCAAGCGCTGCCGACACCGCTGGATCAAGCTGGGACAATGCCTTATCGCGAAACTGCTGGTACTCTCCATGCATCAGAAGTTCGGAAGCTGGGAGCGCCTTGCGGATCACCTGAATATCGGAGCCCCAGCAAAAAGCAGCGCCCGCGGCTTCCTTCCCGCGTGATTCAGAAGTCAAGAATAATGTGGTAAGCAGACGATCAAACTCAT
>JAEWBA010000252.1 GCA_023391395.1 Pseudomonadota bacterium | reverse complement strand
GTACAAGGCTTCGAGCGCTTCGCGCGGCGACATCGCGTCGGGGTCGATATCGGAAAAGGCGTCGAGGAGGACTTTGCCGGCACTTGTGTTGGCTGACTCCAGGTCCGACTCAGGCGCCGGGGCGTTGGCGAAGAGATCGTATTGCGGCGTCGCTTGCACGGATTGCGCCTCGAGCGCAGCCAGATGCCGGCGTGCGGCGCGGATCACCGCTTGCGGTACGCCGGCCAGTTGCGCCACCTGCAGCCCGTAGCTTTGCGAGGCTGGCCCGGGCTGTACCGCATGCAGGAACACGATGCTGTCCTTGTGCTCGACCGCCGACAAGTGCACGTTGGCCGCGCTTGGATGGGTCTCCGGCAACTGCGTCAGTTCGAAATAATGGGTCGCGAAGAGCGTGAAGCTCTTCGTCGTTTCGATCAAATGGCGAGCGATCGCCCATGCCAAGGCCAGCCCATCGAAGGTCGAGGTGCCTCGTCCCACTTCGTCCATCAGCACCAACGAATGCTCGGTGGCACCGTTGAGGATCGCCGCCGACTCCGTCATTTCCACCATGAAGGTGGAGCGCCCGCCGGCAAGATCGTCGGAAGCGCCGATACGCGTGAAGATGCGATCGATCGGCCCGATCACGGCGCTGTCCGCCGGAACGAAACTGCCGACATAGGCCAGCAGCGTAATCAGCGCCACCTGGCGCATGAAGGTGGATTTGCCGCCCATGTTGGGGCCGGTGATCAAGAGCAGCTTGCGCTCGGCACTCAAGCTGCAGTCGTTGGCGATGAAGCGCTCGATCTGGCTCTCCACCACGGGATGGCGGCCTTTCTCGATGACGATGGCGGGCTCGCCGACGAGTTGGGGGGCGCACCAATTGTTGTGCGCCGCATGCACGGCGAGGGCAGTCAGCGCATCCAGTTCGGCAACCGCGCGCGCGATGGCTTGCAGCGTGCCGATATGGGGCGCGAGTTCGCCAAGCAATTGTTCGTAAAGATATTTTTCCCGCGCCAGCGCGCGCTCCTGTGCGGACAGCGCCTTGTCCTCGAAGGCCTTCAGTTCCGGCGTGATGTAGCGTTCCGCATTCTTCAGCGTCTGGCGGCGCCGGTAATCGTCCGGCACCTTGTCGGTCTGGCCGTGCGTCACCTCAATGTAAAAGCCGTGCACCTTGTTGTACTCGACGCGCAGATTGCCGATACCGGTACGCGCGCGCTCGCGTGTTTCCAGATCGACCAAGAACTGGCCGGCGTTTTCCGAAAGGGCGCGCAATTCGTCGAGTTCCGCATCGAAGCCGCGTGCCATCACGCCGCCGTCGCGCACCATGGCCGCCGGCTCGTCGGCAATGGCGCGTTCCAGCAGGTCGAGACACTCGACCGGCGTCGCCAGGGCTTCCAGAAGGCTCGTGAGCAGCGGGGCGCCGCCGTTTTGCTCGCAATGCGGCACGCCGTCGCGTAGCGCAGGCAATTGCTGCAAGCCCGAGCGCAAGCCTGCCAGGTCGCGCGGACGTGCCGACTGCAATGCGATGCGGGTGGTGATGCGTTCGATGTCAGGCACTGCCGACAAGGCGGGGGCCAGGACCGATGCGCCGTCGGCGCCGATCAAGGCCTGGATGGCGGCATGCCGCGCCCGGGCAATGTTCTGGTCGCGCCGCGCATGATGCAGCCAGTGACGCAGCATGCGCGAACCCATAGCCGTGCGGCAGTGGTCCAATTGTGAAAACAGCGTGGGAGCGGCGGACGAGCCATCCTGGCCGCGCAGGGTTTCGGTCAACTCGAGATTGCGCCGCGTGGCGGCATCGAGGCCGATGAATTCGTTCTCGCTTTCGACCGTCAGCGAGCGCACGTGCTGCAGTCCCTTGCCCTGGGTCGAACGTGCATAGCGAAGCAGCGCACCGGCCGCGCCGATGGCAGCGCTCAGGCCTTCGGCGCCGAAGCCCGACAGGCTGGCCACGCCGAGCTGCTCCAGCAAGGCTTGCTTGCCGCTGGCTAGGTCGAAATGCCAGTCCGGCACATGAGTGAGCTTGGCGCCGGATAGGCCAGGAGCGGCGTCTGCCATATCGGCGATCAGCATTTCCGCCGGCGCGATACGCTCCAATTCCTGTCTGATCCGGGTCTCTGCGGCATCCATGTCGCCGGAAAATTCCATGAGCCGCAGTGCACCGCTCGCCATCGACAGCCACGCCAGGCCGACGACGGCGGTCTTGCGTTGCTGGCTGACGCATAGCGCAAGAAGAGGCCGCTCGGATTTTTCAGGCAAGAGATCGGCATCGCTCAACGTGCCGGGAGTGATGATGCGAGTGACCTTGCGTTCCACCGGCCCCTTGCTGGTAGCCGGGTCGCCGATCTGCTCGCAGATCGCTACCGATTCGCCCAGCTTGATTAATTTGGCGAGGTATTGCTCCACCGAGTGAAAGGGCACGCCCGCCATCTTGATCGGCACGCCGTTGGAGTTGCCACGGTGGGTAAGGGTGATGCCGAGAAGGCGTGCCGCTTCTTCCGCATCCTCGAAGAACAGCTCGTAGAAGTCGCCCATCCGGTAGAGCAGCAGCGTGTCGGGATACTCCGCCTTGATGCGCAGGTATTGCTGCATCATGGGCGTGTGTCGGGAAATTTCGGCTTCCGTAAATCCCTGTTTCTGTTCAGATTTTTTTGTAAGGTCTTGATCCATCAAGGATAAATCCGTTTTACTGCCTTCTTCTGCTTCAGCATCGACGCTTATCAACGTATACGTGCACTTGCAATTTTGGCGTAGCTTTTTTGTTTCTTGATTAGAAAGTTACGCTACAATTCTCGCAGCTTTTTAAAAGTTACGCCGGGATTGCCATGCAGTTCGATGCACGCACAGCCAAGCTTCTTGCGCCGGGCTCACACCTTACCATTGATGGCTGCCCTGGGCTACGCCTCAAGGCAACCGAGTCGGCGCGCGCCTGGATCTATCGATACAAGAGCCCGGTCGATGACCGGATGCGCCAGGTCAAGCTCGGTGCCTGGCCAGCCATGTCTCCGGCGGCCGCGATCGCCGAATGGGAGCGCTTGCGCAAGGTGCGGGAAGAGGGCCGTGATCCTGCGGCGGAGAAGCGATCAGCGCGGGCCGAAATCAAAGCGGCAGCCGAGCGCGAACGCGAAGCGAAACTATCGGCGCAGTTCACAGTGCGCAAGGCCTGCGAGGCCTACTGGAAGGGGCATGTGAGCCGCCACCGAAAGGAGAAGGGCGCCACCGAGATCAAGCGCATGTTCGACACGATGCTCGATCCGATAGCCGATCTTCTGCCGACCGAGCTGACGCGCGCGCAAGCCTTCGATTTTCTTGATTCCCTCAGTCACATCCCTGTCCAGGGCGCCAAGATGCGCGCCGAACTGGGTGCCGCCTGGGATTACTGCCTCGATGCCGGCAAGCTCCCGGAAACTACGCCGAACTGGTGGCGGCAGATCATGCGCGGGCGTTTTCGCAGCAAGGGGAAAAAGATCGCCGGCAAAAACGTGGGCACGAGCAAGCGTGTGCTGACAGAGCAGGAAATCGCCATACTGCTGCCGTGGCTGCCGAACTTCAGCCGCAACGTCGAGGACGTGCTGACGCTCTATCTGTGGACCGCCACGCGTGGCGCGGAGATTGTGGCCATGGAAGCGCAAGAGATCAGCGAGGAGGCGGACGGCCTGTGGTGGACCATCCCTAAGGCAAAGACCAAGAACGCGCGCCACGAGAATGCAACGGATCTGCGCGTGCCGCTCATTGGGCGTGCAGAAACCATCGTCAGGCGTCGCTTAACCGCGGCGCGCCGAGGGTTCCTGTTCTGGTCGATGGACAAGCGGGTGAATCACATTCAGCAGAAAGCTGTGGAAGTGGCGGTGTGGTACCACCAGCCTTACTCCGAGACGCGGCCGGAGGATGAGCGGCCGCGATTGCCTGTTACCCATTGGGCGCCCCATGATCTTCGGCGCACGGCCCGCACGCTGTTGGCCTCCATGGGCTGCCCGGATGAGATTGGCGAAGCGGTAATCGGGCACATGAAGCCGGGCGTCAAGGGCATCTACAACCGCCATGCCTACGACAAGGAGCGAAGGGAGTGGCTCACTCGGCTGGATGCCCGGCTTGAAGAGATTGCGCCTCGTCGTTAGAGGCGCGGCGCTTGCCGGTGTTAGGGGGCGGCGGCAGGTTGGATACGGGCCGGTTTTCCGCCCACTCTTCGACCTCGCGCAGCAGCCAGCCCACGCGGCGCCCAGACAGCTGACGCGGCGCTGGGAACTCACCGGCACGCACCATCTTCTGGATCGTTGCTTCCGCCAGCGTCACGACGGCAGCAACGTCGGGCAACTCGATGTAGATCGGTTTTAATACTGCGCTCATCTACCTACCCCTCCTCACACTGCCGATACTTCTCCGGAATGACCGGATAGTCTTCCTCGCTGCCCTTTAGCTCGACCGTGACGGGGCCGTGGCGCATGTCGCCGGTCATGGTGCCGTGCATCTGCCGGCGCTCCGGGCCGGACAGGCTGGACCATTTGCCGACATGGCAGGGCTCGTTGAACAGGGCGCGAGGCTGGCCGCGCTCCATCTGCCCGACCGATATGCCGCGTTCCTCGCACCATTCCTCTGCTGCGCG
>JAEWBA010000202.1 GCA_023391395.1 Pseudomonadota bacterium | reverse complement strand
GCACTTGGGTGAGTTTTTCCGAGGTCTGGGCGGGCGGGTCGGTTTGCGTGATGAAGTCGATGCCTGCCGGAGAACCGAGGTCTGCGCGCGCGACCGTTACATTGGCCACGCCGTTTGCGCTGGACGTGGGAACCTGCTTCACTACGCTCCACGACCAGGAGCTACCGTCGCCGGTGTAGCGGTAGAGCGTGCCGTTTTCCACCAGGTGGCTGACGCCGATGCCGCCGGTGCGATAACCAGTGCCCGCATTGCGGTCGGTATCGAGGAAGACACGTACCCAGGACGGCGTGCCGCTGTAGGGAATCTTGTAGTAGACGTTGGTGGCGTCGCTGGTGGCGGTCGGCGGCGCGGCGCTGAAGACCTGGGTGATCTTTGCGGAAGTTTGCGCAGGCGGCGTGGTCTGCGTAATGAGATCCAGGCTGGCCGGCGAACCCAGGTCCGCGCGTGCCACAGTGATATTGGCCCAGCCGTTGGCGCGGCTGTAGTTGATCGACTTGACCGGGGTCCAACCCCAGCCGCCATTGCTGCCATTGTGGCGGTACAGCGTGCCGTTCTCGATCAGGTAGCCGGCGCCGATGCCGCTCGTTCGATAGCCGGTACCGGCATTGCGGTCATCGTCCACGAAGACGCGCACATAGGACGGCGTGCCGCTATAAGGGATCTTGTAATAGACGTTGGTCGCGTCAAAGCTCACTTGCGGCGCGCTCTGCGCCAGTGCCACCGGCGCCATGCAGATGCCGGCGGAAATCATGAGAATCCGCAGCGGATTTGGCGAGAGCGTGGATCGTTTCTTGGATAAGCGTTGCATGCTTATGGGCCTTTCTGAAATTTAGGGACGTGACTACCCCGCCGCCCTGCATGGCAAGACGGAATGGCGACACCTTCGGGTTGGGAAGAAGGGATTAGCTTGCTGGCGCAGCGCTTCCCGGCAGGAGAGGATGGTGGAGGGGTTCCCCGGCCTCCCCGCGCTTGCAAGCCTGGGCAATGCCAGGGGAGGCACGCGGCTGCGCTGAAATCATCGCGCCGCTCGTATTACCGATACTGAAAAAGTCGGAAAAACTCATATTGGTACTCGCCGCTGCGCCTGGCCGCCCTTCTGTCCGCTCACGTTCGCGCTTTAGGCAAAAAGACTCCCTTGGGCGGTGCATGGCTGGCACCGTCGCATTCATGGCAAGTCGCAGAGGCTTAGAACGGAAGACTGGTATCCGGGGATAAGTCCGGATGGGAAGGAAAAGCGCTCAGAATCGTATAGGCATCAACAATCAAAATGGAACTGCATGACTAGGACATGAAGCGAAGAGAAGAAAAAAGGCCTACTTCTCCTGACAAGCTATGTCCGCGAGTAAATATTACGGACCGTAAACATGGCGCGCAACGCAATGCAAACGAAAGTTACATCTATATTTTTGCCGCGCTGCGGAACTTATTGGGGAAATTGACGTCAGGAAACGTCGCTCAACTTGCGTCTTTTTCTTGCAAAAGCGCTTATTTTTGGTTTTATGAGCGAGTTGTTGGTGGGCGGAATTTTACTTGCTTTGCGCTTCTAGAGGGATGCCGGAATAGGGGGAAGACTCCGACGGAAGAGGAGGCAGAACTGTCTTTTCCTTGGGGGGCAAGGCGTCGGCGCGGATATTGTATTTTTCGATCAGCCGGTACAAGGTGACACGCGACACGCCCAAGAGCGTGGCGGCGCGCGAAATCTGATTACGCGATTGCGACAGGGCGCGCCGGATGGCGTCGCTTTCCGCGGCCGCCCGCGCATCTTCCAGCGATATCACCCGCGACTGCGGCATGTCGCGTTCGAAGCCCAGGTCTTCCGGCTGGATGAAGCGCCCTTCGGCCATCACAGTGGCGCGCTGTACGCGGTTCACCAGTTCGCGCACATTGCCGGGCCAGGAATGGCTCAGCAGGGCATTCATCGCGGCCTTGGAAAAGCCGCGCAGGCTCCTGTTGTGCACGCTGGCAAAGCGGGTGAAATAATACCGGGCGATGGCTTCGATGTCCTGGCCGCGATCGGCCAGGGGTGCAATGTCGAGGCACACCACATTGATGCGGTAGTACAAGTCTTCGCGGAAGCGTCCTTGCCGAACCGCTTCGGCGAGGTCGATGTGGGTGGCGGCAATCACGCGCACATCGATTTCCAGGGCTTCCGTGCCGCCCACGCGCTCGATGGTTTTTTCCTGCAGAAAGCGCAGCAGGTTCACCTGCATGTCGAAGGGCATGTCGCCGATTTCATCGAGGAACAGCGTGCCGCCCTGGGCGGCTTCGATACGGCCGATGCGGCGTTGAGAGGCACCGGTGAAGGCGCCCTTCTCGTAGCCGAACAGCTCGGACTGGAACAGTTGCGGCGCAATGGCTCCGCAATTGACCGCCACGAAAGGCGCATTGCGGCGTGCCGACTGACGATGGATGGAAAGTGCCGCCACTTCCTTGCCGGTGCCCGAGGGGCCGGCAATCAATACCGATGCTTCGGTGCGTGCCACCTTCTGGATCTGGGTGGACAGGCGCTGCATTTGCGGCGAACTTCCGACCATCAATTGGTCTTCGGCAGCCGGCGCTTCCTGGCGCGGCTTGCCCTGCAGCTCACGAATGAAGGACATGCCCCAGGCGTGGCGCAAGGTGAGAACGATATGGCCGAAGTCGGCGGGAATGGTGATGAAGTTGAACAGGTGCTCGCCGATGAATTCGCGCATGCGCGGAGCGGAAATCAGTTCCTGGGCGATCAGTCCGACCCAGGAAATCTGATTGTTGCTGACGAAGGGTTCGCACTTGTCCAGGTACTGCAGTTCGGCTTCGCGCTTGACAATCAGGAGGCCGACGCGGCAACCGCGGCTCATGGCGGAGTGCGCGCTTTCCAGCGTCGCACATTCGATCAGGTTGAGACCATGCTGTCTCAAGCTTGCAGTATAGGGGCAGGACGATTCGGTGCG
>JAEWBA010000357.1 GCA_023391395.1 Pseudomonadota bacterium | reverse complement strand
AACTGGAGTCGCGCGCCTTCGTGCTGGGCGGCGGCAACTACGACGCGCCTGGTCAGTTGGTGGGCGACTTCATCGTCGGCAAGGCTTCCACCGCCTTCGGCTCGGTCCAGCCGTCCTACAAGCCCGGCGTGCACTTGACCGATCTGGCGCCTTCGCTGCCGGACTTTGCGATCGAGGCCATTCGCGAGGCGCTGCCTGCCTTCGAGCGCAAGATCCGCGGCTATGCCCTGCACGATGCGGTACTGACCGGCGTGGAGACGCGCACTTCCTCGCCGGTGCGCATCCGGCGCCAGGACAACTTCCAAAGCATGAACGTGGAAGGCTTGTACCCGGCCGGCGAAGGCGCGGGTTATGCCGGCGGCATCCTGTCGGCGGCGGTCGATGGCATCAAGGTCGCGGAGGCGGTGGCGCTATCCATCACCGGCGGCGCCGAGGCCCAGGGCGGTGCGCAGGCGGGGGCGCAGGATTACTAGAGTGGATTCGGCCTTGACTGAGCCAGACTGAATTCATTCCAGCAGTGTGCGCGGTTTTGCCGAGACCTTCAGGCGGGGCTATTTCGCATCCCTCACCGCATTGAATCGGGCTTCGGCGTCGCGGAACCGCAGTTTCACTGCTTCGACATTCCAAGGCCGTTCGGCCAGGGTCTCGTGCTCCCATTCGCTCCTCGGTTCGTCCGGCGCAAAAAAGTCGCCGCCATAAACGTGGATGGCGCACGTCATCTTGCCGATTGGATTCAGCACGGAATGGATGGCCTCCCGGCTCATGGCGGCAACATCGCCGCTGCCCAGGGATCTGGCGCTTGCTACCTCGATGCTGTTCGCCGTTCTGCGCCAGAAAATATTGTCTTCCCTGCCGGAATAAATGCCGGTCACGGCAAACATCTGATGGTTGTGCGGCATGAGAGCCATATAAGGTGCCCAGACGAACTGGAGGATGGTGAGATCGTCCGCTCGATAGAGCGTCGTGATGCCGGCATGCTCGGGTTCACCGAGCTCCGCGATCACGCGCGCGCCGTCGGACACGGCTTCCGTCACGAGTTCGCGTATCGCTCCTTGCCCCTCCGCAACCGCGCTCTTGCAATCCTGGATAAAGCGATCTTTGCTGAACATGGTTTTACTCCTCGCGGAAATCCATGGCGCATCTGCTGCATTGCTACAGATGCGCCTTGTAACCATGTCTCCAGTGTACGCTCTACGCTCCTCAAGAGAAGGATTCGCCATTCCGGCGCGATCTGGAATCCCATGGCGTTGACCAGAAGTCCCACACAGCATGCCCGCGCCTCCTCGCAAGGCAAATTGCGGGGGAGCCTGCACTGGCTTCCTGCGATGGAAGAGGGATCGAGCAGCCTGCTCTTACGCGATGCGCTTCATTTTGGCTTGTGCGGCGGCCTTGCGCGGCAGCGGGATCACGTTGTCCGCAGCCTTCAGTTTTACTGCCGGCGGCTGTGCCTGATGGGCGAAACGGAACACCGCGATCGATTGCTCCATGTGCGAAGCCTGCGCTTCCAGTCCTGCCGCCGCCGCCGCGGCTTGTTCGACCAACGCGGCATTTTGCTGGGTGACGTGGTCCATGTGTGCGACCGCCTGATTGATCTGGTCGATGTTCGCGCTCTGCTCGCGGCTGGCCGCGGTGATCTCGCCGACGATGTCGGTCACTCTTTGCGCGGCCTGGACGATCTGCCCCATGGTCTGCATGGCGTCATCGACCAGGTGGTTGCCGGCCTCGACCTTGTTCACCGAGTCCTCGATCAGCGTCTTGATTTCCTTGGCCGCCGCTGCCGAGCGCTGGGCCAGGTGCCGCACTTCGGTGGCGACCACGGCAAAGCCCTTGCCCTGCTCGCCGGCGCGCGCCGCTTCCACGGCGGCATTGAGCGCGAGGATGTTGGTCTGGAAGGCGATGCTATCGATGACGCCGATGATGTCGGCGATCTTCTTGGAGGATTCGTTAATCTCGCTCATCGTGGCCCCCACCTGCGTCACCGCGGTGCCGCCCTTGCCGGCAATGCCGGAGGCCGACGCGGCGAGCTGATTGGCCTGGATCGCATTCTCGGCATTCTGCCTGGCGGTGGTTGCGAAGCGCTCCAGGCTGGCCGCAGTCTGCTGCAGGCTGGACGCCTGCGATTCGGTGCGGCCGGCCAGGTCCATGTTGCCGGCGGCGATGTCGTGCGTCTCCATCCGGATCAGTTCGGCATTGGCACGCATGTCCCCGATCACCGCTTGCAGGTTGACGTTCATCTGCTGCAGGGCGCGCAGCAGCTCGCCGACATCGTCGTCGCTGCCGGCCTCAAACTTCGCGGACAGCTCGCCGCCGGCGATGGCACGCGCCGCCTCTGTAGCCTTGCCAAGCGGCGCCACCACCGCTTTGTGCAAGCTGCGCCACAGGTTCAGGCACACCAGCACGCCGGCGCCCGCGACGCCTGCCAATATGCTCGCTGCCGGGCTGCCGGCACCGCTCCATAAAATGTAGCCACCCAAGGTCGCCAGCATCGCGCTCAGGAAGCCGGCGCTCAAGCCGATGCGCAGGCTCAGGTTCACGTGGCGCAGGCGTTCCAGCCAGCCGCGCACGCCGGTATGGGCGACCGCTCCGCGCCGGATCACGATGCCCGCGGCCTGGCCTTCGCGCATGCGGCGGTACAGGGCTTCGGCGGCTTCCACTTGGGCGCGGCTAGGCTTGGTGCGCACCGACAGATAGCCTGTGGTCTGGCCGTTCTCGCGCACCGGCGTGACGTTTGCCCGCACCCAGTAATAGTCACCGTTCTTGCGGCGGTTCTTGACCAGGCCGGTCCAGGGTAGGCCGGCCTTCAGGGTTTGCCACAGATCGGCAAACGCTTCGGGAGGCATGTCCGGGTGACGCACGATATTGTGGGGAGCACCCAGCAATTCGCTTTCGTCGAAGCCGCTGACTTCGATAAAGTAAGGGTTGACGTAGGTGATCCTGCCCTTGGTATCGGTCTTGGAGACGATGGCCAGGCCATCTCTCAGCGGGTACTCGTGATCGGTGACCGGTAGGTTGCGTCGCATGGCTCTTTCCTGGATTTTGGAATTGGTTGTTATTCGGAGATGCAATTTCCGTGCGGAAACGACATCATCCGGACGCGACCCGTCAATTTCCTTGACGTAAGTCAAAAAACACCGATCAGCCGATTTCCAGGGTGCGCAGTCGCGGTTTGCATTGGCCGTGGGCGATTTCCAGGTAACCCAGCGAGATCGGCAGGCTGAAGCGACGCGGGCCGGCGCTGCCCGGATTGAAGTAAAGAACGCCGCCCTCCATGCGGATGGCGGGCCGGTGCGAGTGGCCGGAGACGACTACCTGTGCTCCGCCGGGGCCGCCGTGCGCATGCAGTTCCTGCAGATCGTGCAGCAGCAGGATGCGCACGCCGCCCAGCTCCACCGTTTCACTGGGGCGCAGCGATTCCGCCCAGGCGCCGCGGTCGTTGTTGCCGCGCACCGCCGTCAGCGGCGCGATCTCCGCCAATTGCTCCAGCAGCGCCGGGCCGCAAATATCGCCGGCATGCAGGATATGATCGACGCCGAGCAGCGCGGCCCTGGCCTCCGGACGCAGCAGGTTGTGGGTGTCGGCGATTACGCCGATCAGGCGGGAGTGGGTGGACATGGAAAACGCACGCAGAAACCCGGCGCGATGCCGGTAATCATGTTGCGACCTAGCTTACAGCGTAAGGGTTCCCGCAAGAGGAAGCGCTCGCTTAGGCAAGGAACGGGAACGGTGTGCGGAAGCGATGCACCGGAGCGCGACCGGATCTAGGAAATGCCCAACTGGGAACGCACCCGGTGGTAAGTCGCGTATTCGTCCTTGCTGAGCGAGAAGCGCTCGAGAGCCTGCAAGGCGCTGCCGCGGATGCTGCGCGATTCGTTAGGGTCGGCCACCATCTGCAGCAGCATGCTCTTGGCGCTGTCGGCGCGTGTGCCGCTCTGGGCGATGGCGAACACCGCCGCCTCGCGCACTTCCGGCACGCGGTCGCTGAGCGCCTGGGTCAGCCGGCCCAAGGCTTGGCCATCCTTGTCCCATTGCCCCAACTGCAGCAGGCTCTGGCTGCGCACCATGGGATCGGGGTGTTGCGTCAACCTCTGCAGGTGGGTGACGATGGAAGCGGATTCGGTCGGATCGGCCGCGCTTGGCTGCAGCACACCCAGCGCTTGCAGGAGCATCTCCGGCTGCTGCTCGCTGGCCAGTACCTGCCGGGCGATGCTGCGCACTTCCGGGGATTCAGGCGCCATGAATTGCAACAGCTCGAGGCCGTCGCCGCGCTGCGCCGCATCGCTGCTTGTGGCAAGCCGCTTGGCGAAGGCCAGTACTTCCGGGGTCTGCACCGTGCCCAGCACCGACTTGATCATGGCGCGCGCTTCCTTGCTGCTTTCGCGCTCGTAGCGGTGCAT
>JAEWBA010000198.1 GCA_023391395.1 Pseudomonadota bacterium | reverse complement strand
GCCGGGAATGTGCTCGTCGCCGCGGATCTTGAAGCGATAGACGAAATGCGACAGCAGCCAGGCGATGAAGCGCAGCAGGTATTCCGGCACCAATAGAAAAACGTAGGCGGAGACCACGGCATTGGCCAGGCCCACGTACAGGAAGACTTCCGGTATGGTGAAACCGGCGCCCAGCAGCAGGCCGGCGATCAGGGCGCTGGCGATCATGAACAAGGCGTTCAGAATATTGTTGGCAGCAATGATGCGGGCGCGGTGCGTGGGCTGGGCGCGCAACTGGATCAGGGCATACATCGGCACGCTGTAGAGGCCGGCGAACAGGCTCAGGAGCGTCAGGTCGGTTATCACGCGCCAGTGCTGCGGCAGACCGAGGAATTGCTCGATGGTGAGTGCGGTCGTGGCCGGCGGCAGGTTGCGCGAAGCGAAATACAGATCGATCGCGAACACCGTCATGCCGAGCGCGCCCAATGGCACCAGGCCGATTTCGACATGGCGCCGGCTCAGGGTTTCGCACAGGAGCGAGCCGACGCCGATGCCGATCGAAAACACCACCAGCAGCAGGGAAGCGACCTGTTCGTCGCCGTGCAGCACTTCCTTGGCGAAGCTGGGAAACTGGCTCAGGAAGACCGCGCCGAAGAACCACATCCAGCTGATGCCCAGGAGCGAACGGAACACGACGATGTTTTCGTACGCCATCTTCAGATTGCGCCAGGTTTCGGTGAACGGATTCCAGTTGATCTTCAGGCCGGGGTCAGTGGCTGGCGCCGGCGGGACAAATTGTGCGGCGGCGCGCCCGAGGAAGGCCATCGTCAGACAGGCAATGGCTACCTGCAGATGGCCGATTTCCGGCACCGCCACCAACAGGCCGCCGGCGACATTCCCAAGCAGGATGGCGACGAAGGTGCCCATCTCGATCATGCCGTTGCCGCCCGTCAGCTCCCGCTCGCTCAAGGCCTGCGGCAGATAGGCGAACTTCACCGGGCCGAATAGCGTCGAGTGCAGACCCATGAGGAAGACGCAGGCCAGCAGCAGCGGCACCTGGGCATGCAGGAAGCCGAACGCGGCCAGTGCCATGATGGCGATTTCCAGGTTCTTGACGAAGCGGATGATCTTCGTCTTTTCGAACTTGTCGGTGATCTGGCCGCTGGTGGCGGAAAACAGCAGGAAGGGCAGGATGAACAGCGCGCCGATCACTAGGCCGGCCAGTGTCGGCGGCAGCCAGCTCACCTGCAACTGATAGGTCACCATGACGGTGAAGGCGAACTTGAACAGGTTGTCGTTGGCGGCGCCGGCGAACTGGGTCCAGAAGAAGGGGGCGAAGCGGCGTTGCTTCAGGAGCGCGAACTGGTTGGGGCGTTCGCCATGATGGCCATGGTCACCGCCGGAAAGCGCGTCGGCCTGTTCTGCCTTGGGCTGGTCCATGTGGGCTCCGGTCGAAAAAGTGGCATCAATATACCGCAGTGGGCCGCAGACTGAGCAGGCTGCCGGGAGCAACGGAAAACGATGCCATGAGCACCACTATCAATCGCAGTGCAGGGCGACCCCATGCTAATGGCGAGGTGCTCGATGAAGTTCGAGGCGTTTGCGCGGTTTTGGGGCTGAGTCAGCAGATGTGGAGCCCCTCAGGCGGATTTCCCGACCGCAGCTGAAGGATGTCCGAGCCGAAGAGGCACACTTCCCTCGAAAAGACATCGGATTGAAATCCCCGTTGAGCTGTGTCACGCGGGACTCAGGCCCGGTCGCCGCAACCGGAAGCCGATTCAGCGCACCCGATCTCCGTACTTGATGGCGGTCAGCATGCCCCGTTCGAATACCAGTGTGGTCATGAACTGGCCGTAGCCGGGGTTGTAGGTCCACTCGTCCACGTTTTCGCAGGCCGCAACAGCGGCGACCGGACGATCGTTGATGGTGGCGCCGGGAGCGTACACGGGTTGCGGCACCGGGCGGCAGTGCGAATCCTTCATCATCGGCTCCCCGCATTTGCTGTACACGGATGCCTTGGAATCGCCGACTGACGCCAGCGTGCTGTTGCAGCGGAAGGATTGGGCATGGGCGGTGCCGGAAAAGGCGGCGACTGCCAGGGCGGCCAAGATTAAGGCGCTTGTTCTCATTGGTATTCTCCCTTTTGGAATGCTGCCCGCATTGTCGATACGGGCGCCGAGACTCTAACCCAAAGGCAGGCTGCCCGCCATTGCAGAACGACTGCCGGCAAGCGGCTGGTTGCTAGCGCCGTGGTAGGCGAACACCACCGAATTCTTGACCTCTGCGCTGTTGTTGCGGCCGGCGGCGTGAAACAGCAGGCTGTGGAAGAACAGCACATCGCCTTTTTGCAGTTCCAGCGCGCGGCCTTGCGCGAACAGCGCCTGGTTTTCTTCCACGTCCGGCCGCAGGAATTCCAGCCCGTCGAGGCGTTCGCGCGGGATCTGCATGCGGTGCGAAGCGGGGATCACCTGCAGCCCGCCGTTGGCTTCATGTTCAGGTCCCAGCGCCAGCCATACCGAAATCAGTTCCGGCTTGGCGAAGGACCAGTAGCGGATGTCGCGGTGCCAGCCGGTGGCGGTGCCGAAATTCGGGTGCTTGGTCATCACGCAATTGTGATGCGCAAGCGTCAGGCATACCGGCTCGCCGAACAACTGCTCGAGCTGCGCCACCACCGTCGCGTCCTCGGCCCACTGCCGGAAGCAGACATGCCGGGCATGGGCGCCGCGCAGTCGCCGCACCGTCCTGCCGCCGGGCGCGTCCAGCGAGGCTGGCGCGCCGGCATAGCCGAGCTCGGCTTCGTATTCCACCGGTGGTATGGCCTGCCGCAACTGCGCCTGCGTCATCTCCAGCATTTCGTCGCATGCGGCGGCCGGCACTCTCTGCCGGAAAATCAGGTAGCCATCCTGGTGAAATTGTTCGATCTGCAGTTCGGAGAGCGGGGCGGGCATGGGGAATTTCCTTCGAAGGACTATACGGTAGCGCATTCTTCGTTACTGCGCTGGATAGAATTTGGGTTATGGACACTTCCGATATCACTAGCAACTGCATACTCGTGATGGGCAATTCCGGCTCCGGCAAATCAAACCTGACCCGGCAGCTCGCCGTTGAGCGCGGATTGCGCCACCTCGACCTCGATACCATCGTCTGGGAACCCGGAGAGGCCGCGGTATTGCGGCCACCTGCGGCAATCCGGGCCAGTCTCGCCGCCTTCATCGCGAACAATGCGGGCTGGGTGATCGAAGGCTGTTATGGCGAGCTTATCGAGGCTGCGCTGCCGGCCTGCAGCGAGCTGGTGTTTCTCAATCCGGGCCTGGATGCCTGCCTGGCCAATAATCGCCGGCGGCCGTGGGAACCGCACAAGTACGGCAGCCCCGACGAGCAGGAGCGCATGCTGCCGCAATTGCAGGCCTGGGTGGCGGAATACTACACGCGCGACGATGACTGGTCGCTGGCACGCCACCGCAGGATTTTCGATGGCTTCCCCGGCGTGAAGCGCGAGCTGGGTATCGCATTTTCCTAGGCGCCGTCCTGGGGCGATACACGTCTGGCGGGGACAGCCGGCTGGGCGGCTTGCCTCTGGGCCACCCGCGCTTACTGCCCGAACAGCTTCTTGATCGCCCCGCCCAGCCCCTGCGCCGCATTGCCGACCCCTTGCGCAAGGCCTTCGATGCTGATGCCGAGGGTGTTGGCGGCTGCGCTGGCCATGCGGCGGGCGAAGCTTTCATTGAGCGAGAAGGTCGGATCGTCGAGATTGCCTTCCAGCGTGAATTGCATGCTGATGCGGCCCTTCTGATCGGCCAGGGCCGCGACCACGGCTTGGCGAGGTATGCCCATGAAGGTGGCGAAGGGGCCGCCGCCCGGCGCCAGCTCCAGGCCGGTCAGGGTGACTGTGCCGGGCGCGTGCAGGCGGTTGCGGCGCACCGCCGATTTCAGTTGCAGGTCGAGCGTGCCGCGCTTGACCCCGGTCTCGGAAGCCTTGATGAGATAGGGCTGGAATGCCACCAGATCGACGCCCTGCAGGCGGGTGGCGATTTCCGAATTGCGCTCGGCCAGCTCGACCCAGCCGTCGACGGCCAGTTTGCCGTCGTGGCGCGGACCCTTGATGCGGCCGTCGATGGCAAGCCGGGTACGGCCCGACAGGCTGGGCACGCGCAGCTCGTTCACATCGACTTGCAATTGCTCCAGCCGTACGCGGTGCGCCGGCCGGCGCACGGAGGCATCGAAGAAATCCACTGTGCCGCCGCGCAATTCGATGCGGCCGATGGAAACTTCGAATGATGCGCTCTTGTTTTGGCCGGCCGGCTGCTCCAGCAGGCTGGGTAGCATGCGCAGGCGGCCCTCGCGGGTGCGTAGTACCGAGA
>JAEWBA010000354.1 GCA_023391395.1 Pseudomonadota bacterium | reverse complement strand
GAGAAATTGGACTGCATGATGATGCCCAGCACTTCGTCCAGCGGCAGGCCGAACTTGGCCATTTCGGAAGCGCAATAGACCTGGATATCGCCCAGCAGGTCGGCCAGTGCGGTCAGGACATCCAGCGGCGCGGCGCCCTCCTCCACATCGCGCACGATATCGTCGATCTCGTCGATTTCCTCGAGCAGGATGTGCTTGAAGGCCTTCAGGCGTTCAAGCACCGGAACCCCTATCTCCAGGGTCGGGGTGGCATTCACCGGAAGCTTGTAGATGCCGTTGAATTTTTCGATGTCCCGCGAAAATGCGCTCATGGTCTAACCCTTGCCGTAACGAAATGGCGCTACTTTACCAAGCAATACCGGTTCGGAACATTGGGACGGGGCGCGGGTCGCAGCCACAGGGATTCATTTCGACCGACCTGGTCGTTCCATTTCAGGAGAAAAGCATGAACGCCGACACGCGCAACACCACCACCCAAACGGACAAGGACAAGGAACAGGATAAGAAGCAGGGCAAGGGCGTGCTGGAAAAGATCGCCGAAACCATCGATCCGCCCAGCCGCGAAATCAGCACAGACGAATTGCTCGATCCGGGGAGCAACATCCCGCCCGGCAGGCCGGGCGACAAGGATGCGGCGCAATCCAACACAGACAGCTCCCGCGCGCCGCAAACGCCGAAGCCTTAGCCTGGTGCAGCGGCGGAGGCCTCGCGGCTAGATCACGAAAAATATCAAGGCCAGAGCTGCCAGCATGGCGACTACCAGAGCTATGACCAGCGTGGGAATCTTCACGGTTCCTCCTGTTCGTTAAACATTGACAATGCCGGTTGGATGAAACGTTCCGGCATTTGTTCAATGCGCTCAAGGAAGAGCCACGGCGGCAAGCGGAAAGAAAACTCGCTGTTTCCCGCCTTGCTGCCCACCATCGCAGGTAGGAGAAACTGACCTACTTGCCGGATTTTGCCGGAGGCAGCGGAGCAAACTCGACCGGCACCCAGGCGTAGCCGTTCCTGTCCTGGCGGACATGGCCGATACCGGGAAACGGCAGATGTGCGCCGGCCACCCACAGCTTCTTTTTCGCCGCGTCGGCAAAGATTTGGTTGCGTGTCGCAACCGCCTGCTTGCTGTCGGTATCGAACTCGATGGCGACTTCCGGATGCGCGAACTGCACCGCGTGGCTATGCACGAGGTCGCCCCAGACCAGCATTTGCTGGTTGCCGGAGGAAACCAGGTAGCCCGAGTGCCCGGGCGTATGTCCAGGCTCGGCCACTGCCACTACGCCCGGCACGATGGTGTCTCCGGCCTTGAACTGCTTGAACTTGCCGGCCGCCACATAGGGCGCCACCGCGTCCTGGGCCGTCTTGAAGGAGGACTGCGCTTCCTTGGGCGCCTTGGTCGCAGCTTCCTTGTCGAGCCAGTAGGCAGCCTCTTCCTGTGCCGCATACACGGTCGCCTTTGGAAAGGCCGGTTTGCCCTCCGCCGTGACGAGGCCGCAGGCATGGTCGCCGTGCAGGTGGGTCAGCAGCACAGTATCGATCTGATCGGTGCGATAGCCGGCGGCGCGGATATTGTCGCCGATGCCGCCCAGCGTCGGACCGAAGCACTTGGCGGCGCCGGTATCGATCAGGATCAGGTTGGCGCCGGTATTGAGGAGGTAGGCATTGACGGCGGTCTGCATGCCATGCGAGGTATCCACGAACATGCGTGCCAGCAGGCTCTGGATATCCTTCGCACTCGCCCCTTTCAAGAGCTTGGGGTCGAGGGCGACATAACCGTCGTAGAGCGCGGTCACTTCCACCTCGCCCAGGGCCATGCGATAGAAGCCGGGTACTTGGGTGCCTTGCTTGGCGGGAGCGGCGGCGCTCGCCAGAGGCGGAAAGCCTGCGGCCAGCAGCGCGGAGGCGGCGATAAGAGCGGTGGCTAGCAGACGACGGGCGGGTGTGGAGAAAATTGTCATAGCGCTGTCAAAAAAATTAAGGGGAGAAAAATCCTGCCTTGCCGCAAACGGCGACACCCGTCACCGCTTGCGGCTTGCTCTTATCTGCCGAACAGGCCGCGCAGCAGATTGACCGGGTTGACGATTTCCGCAGCCACGTCGCGCGCGGCATCGCCGGCCGAATTACCCGCACCCGGCTGCACATCGGCGCGCGCGCCCTCGCCATCGCTTTCCATGCCGAGCATGGTCATGCCGGTGGATTTGATACGCACGCGCGCTGTCCATTCGGGCTGCCAATCGGCCGGCGCCTTGGCCGGGCGCGGCGGATGAGCCAGGTTCAGTTCGGAACCGTAGGCGATCATATTCAGCATCGCACCCTCGGCCTTGTCGAAGATGCCCTTGGGCACGGTGCAGTTAGTGGTGGACGGCGGCAGCGCCACTTTCTGCTGCACCAGTTTAGTCACTTGGGCCGGCGTCTGGTAGGTCATTAGCGCCCAGCCGTTTTCAGGCTTCTCACTCGAACTCCACAGAATCATGTCTTGCGCGCCGTTCGCTTCCGCTACGCCTTGCGCGGTAAGGAAATATCCTCGCGCATGCTCCATGCCGTTCCAGGCCACTTGCACGCCTGTGGCCGGCTGTCCCTTGGTGCTGATGCGCAGCGGCGGGAGAAAATCATGCGCGGCATCGACCCGGAACTTCAGGCTGGATGGCACGCCATCGCCACTCACCGCGTGTTCGCCTTGCAGCGAAGCGTTTTCGGGAACCCGCTTGTTGTCGCGCTCGTTGGGCCAGAGCGAATGGCCGGGACGGTGCTGCACGCCCTTGCTCACGCCGCCATGGCTGGAAAAGAAGCCGGCGTACTCGCGGTAGTCCTGCTTGGCGAAGTCCAGCACCTTGGGCTGGCCGGGACGGATGCTGTCGCCGCAGCCCCAATACAGCAGGATGCGGCCCTTGGGCTTTTCCGCCGTGTCAGTGTGATCTCCCCCACTCTGCGTGCGCGTACCCGCTTGCGGACGCAGCGGCACCAGCGGCAGCGACGGACCCATGTTCATCGCGGCGGGGATGGCATGCGTGCCTTCGACGCCGGAAGGATGGGCGCGCACATACAGTTCCGCTTCCAGGCGCTTGCCCGGGCCGGCGCCGCCCATCAATCCACTCATCAGGCCGCCTTGGGACATGCCGGGGATAGAGGCGTTGGAGGTATCCAGATCTACCCAGTATTGCGCCGCAGGTCCGCGGTTCTGGGCGTGGGCGGCGAGGCTGAGAACAGAGAGGCAAAGCGAGGCGGTCAGGAGGGCACTGCGCGGGGATGCGGACATGTTTTCTTCCTTTTTGAATGTTGTTGTTCAGCGCCTGCTACCGCGCCGGGATCGTTCGTGCGCCGCAACAATTGTACAAAAAGGATAGAAATGGCGAAACACCGGAAGTAGATAAATTCCTCTGGAAGACCCGGGATGCCGATGCATGCATGCGGACACGGACGAAGCGCCGATCCGCTCCCAGCCTGGGCGGCATGGCCCGCCGCCCTGCTTTCTCGCCTACAGCTTCAAGAGCGCCGCCAGCTCCGCACCGCGCAGGACGCGAATATTCTTTTCGACAGCGAACTGGCGCGCGTTGTCGCTCAGCTCGCCCAGGGTGACGTACAGGCTTTCCTGGGCGCCGCAGGCTGCGGCGGCGGCATGCAGTTCGCGCAGCGCCTCGACGCCGGTGCCGGCTGCCTTCCAGCGCTTGGCGGCGAGCAGCGTGCGGCCGCTGCCCGCGCCCAGCTCGAAGTCGGCTGCGCCGGCGCGGCGCGCCACCTCATACCCTTGGCTCCGGTAAGCCTGTTCCAGCGCATCGGCAAACTCGCGCCAGCTCATGGCGCGCACCCGCTCCACCGTGTGCGCGATGCGTGCGGCGCTCGGCGCCTGCCATTGCCGGAACGCGGCGACAATGCCGATCGCCAGGAAAGGCAAACCGCTCCAGATGCCATAAGCGGCATAGGCGCGGGGCAGCATGGCACTGGCAGCCAGGGCCAGCACCACGGCAATAAGGACGCTGATCCACCACGGCTTGCGCAGCAGGATCGCGAACAGCGAGTTTTCAGCCATCTTCAGCTTCATGCGCGGCTCTCCGATGCGGAATCCGGCTGGTAGCACCAGTGCCAGGGTTCGTAGATGAAACCGTGCGGATTGCCGCGCGGATAGGACAGGCTGAAGCCGAAACGGCCGGCATGGCGGCTCAGCCAGGCAAAGGCCTCGGTGCGCTCGAATTCTTCCTCGGTCGGCAGGCAGCCCGGCGTATTGATGTCGATGGCTCGCCCGGTATGGTGCTCGCTGTAGCCGGGAGCGGCGCTCAAGGTGAGGATGGTTTCGATGGCCATGCCGCGCGCCTGCTTGGCGCGGATGATTTCGGTCTGGCGCTCGAGATCGCGGAACGCGGAAACGATTTCCAGCACGATGCCCTCGGCCTGCGCTGCCGCCTTCATGTCCTGCCAGGCTTGAGCGGCGGCGGGCAGCAAATGGTGCTCGCGCCCGTCGGCGTCGGTCTGCACCAGCGTCAATTGATGCGCAGGCGCGCAGGCCTGCATGCATTTGTCAGCAAGAAGTGCCGGGGGAATGTCCAGGGCGTCCAGCAGGGAGGCGATATGGTCTTGATACTCTTTGGATAACATCGGATGCAAAAAAGCAGGCGTTTCGTCGGCATGTATTGTAAACGCCTGGAGCCGTGCACCCCTGCAATACGTGGTGCAGCGGTGCCGGCCTTATGCCGCCGGAGCGAAGAGCTTGCAGATTTCTTCGATGTGCCGATGGTCGGTGCCGCAGCAGCCGCCGATGATGGACAGTTGCGTGAGCACTTGTTTGAGGTCGCGGTATTGCCGGGCCAGCTCGTCCGGCAGGCCGTCGTCCAGTTCGGTGGCTTCGTTCAGCTCTGCGTGGCTCCTGGCGGACGCGTTGGCACGCAAGCCGCGGATGCGGTGCAGCCATTCGCCCTCCGGCTGCAGGGCATGCATGAAATGCGTGGGATGCGCGCAATTGATCATGTAATAGGCCGCATACCCGCGCGTTTCGGCATCGGTCTGTTCGATGGCCTCGCGCAAGCTCTGGCCGGTCGGCAGCCTGCCGTCGGTCTCGACCGTGAAGGAAATCGCCACCGGCATGGCGCAGGAGCGCGCCGCGCGCACGATGCCGATGGCCTCATCGACGTAATTCATGGTGAAGGCCGCCACCATGTCGGCCTCGGTCTGTGCGAAGGTGTCGATCTGCTCGGAGTGGTAATCCTGCGCCTCGGCCGGCGTCATCAGCGCCGAGGGCACATAGCCGTCGCCGCGCGGACCGACGTTGCCGCTGATGACCATCCTGGTCTGCGGAGTTTCGTATTCCTCG
>JAEWBA010000347.1 GCA_023391395.1 Pseudomonadota bacterium | reverse complement strand
AGGCTTCCGGCTGGGTCGGATCGGCATACACGATCAGGTACAACTTGCCGGACAGGTTGTCGATGACGGCCAGCTCTTCCGTGACCAGCAACTGGATTTCCGGCAGGCCGAGATCGTCCTTCGGTGCCGTGTGCTGCAAGCGTTTCTCGATATGGCGCACGGCGTCGTAGCCGAAATAACCTGCCAGGCCGCCGCAGAAGCGTGGCATGCCGGGGCGCATCGCCACCTTGTAACGCGCCTGGAAATCGGCGATGAAGTCGAGCGGATTGCCTTCGGTGGTCTCGACGATGGCGCCGTTCTTCACGACCTCGATGCGATTGCCGAAGCTGCGCACCAGGGTCGAAGCCGGCAAGCCGATGAAGGAATAGCGGCCGAAACGCTCGCCGCCGACGACGGATTCCAGCAGAAAGGTGTTCTTGCCCGCGTTCTGCGTTTGCGCCAGCTTCAAATAGAGCGAAAGCGGCGTCTCGAGATCGGCGAAAGCCTCGGCGATCAGAGGAATGCGGTTATAGCCTTGCGTGGCCAGCGATTTGAATTCGAGTTCGGTCATGTTTCTCTCCGGGCGCTATTGTAGAACGAGCGCCATGGCGGGGTTCAAAAAACGTTGCCAACCGATTAAGGGCGGCCGGCGGCAAATCGGGGCTTATTGCCAGGATTGCCAGCGTCGCCACAGCCAGGCCTCGAAGGCGCCCGGCGATGTCAGCTTACGTTTTTTGTCGAGAAACATGCGTTGGTGATTTATGCAGAAATGAGATGCGCTGCCTCGAGCAGCGAGGAAACTATACCATCCGAATCGATTTCTTGTACAGGCTGGCCGTGGTTATACCCATAAGGGACGGTCAATACGCGACAGCCTGCGGCGCGCGCCGCCTGGGCATCGTTGGACGAGTCGCCGATCGCCACGACCTGATGCGGCTGCAGCTCGAAATCCTCGCACACTTTCAGCAAGGGGTACGGATCCGGTTTCTTCTTCGGTAGCGAATCCCCTCCGTACAGCACTTCGAAGAAGGGCAACAAGCCGGTCTTTTCCAGCAGAGGGTGGGCGAACTCTGCCGGCTTGTTCGTAACGCAAGCCAGCCGCAAGCCCTTGGCTTTGAGCGCCTGCAGTCCTTCTCTGACGTCGGGGTAGAGGCTGGAATGCCGACCATTGATGTCCAGATAATGGCGTCGGTAGGAGGAAAGAGCCTGCGCGAAGTGGCGTTCGACACCGGCTTCGTCATAATCGACCGCCAGCACGCGCCGCATCAGGTTCTCGGTGCCCTTGCCGACAAAGGTGGCAATGGCTTCCGCGGTGAGCGGAGCGAGATTCAGCTCCGCACGCATGCGGTTGATGGCGACCTGGAAGTCCGGCACCGTATCCACCATGGTGCCGTCCAGGTCAATGATCGCCGCGCGCAAGCCGCTCAGCGCGGCGCGTCCGGGAGCGTTCATGCCTGCGCCAGCTGCGCGCGCATGGCGTCGATCACCGCCTTGTAGTCCGGCTTGCCGAAGATGGCCGAGCCGGCCACGAAGGTGTCGGCACCGGCGCGCGCCGCGGCGGCAATGTTTTCGATCTTGATGCCGCCATCCACCTCCAGCATGATGTCGCGGCCGGATTCGTCGATGCGCTGACGCACGGCGGCGATCTTCTTCAAGGCTTCCGGGATGAAAGACTGTCCGCCGAAGCCTGGATTGACCGACATGATGAGAACGATGTCGAGCTTGTCCATCACGTGATCCAGATAGTGCAGGGGCGTGGCGGGATTGAACACCAGTCCGGCCTTGCAGCCGTTGTCGCGGATCAGTTGCAGCGTGCGATCGATATGCTCGGAAGCCTCGGGGTGAAAGGTGATGATGTTGGCGCCTGCCTTGGCGAAGTCGGGCACGATGCGGTCGACTGGCTTGACCATCAGGTGCACGTCGATCGGCACCTGTACGTGCGGTCGGATCGCTTCGCACACCAGAGGGCCGATGGTCAGGTTGGGGACGTAATGATTGTCCATCACGTCGAAATGGATGATGTCGGCGCCGGCAGCGACGACATTGCGCACTTCTTCGCCGAGGCGGGCGAAGTCGGCCGAAAGAATGCTGGGGGCAATACGATAGTCAGGCATGACAGGATGTGCTGAAAGGAATGCCGTATTTTACCCGTTCATGGCGGGTGAAAGCCTTGCATCATTGTGTGAATTCGTGTGCAATGCCCCGATTAGCGTGACAACAGTTCAGGAAGGACAACAAGGAATCCTCATGTCTGCATACGAGTTCAGCGTTTCCGTGCAAACCCGGTATCTGGCGGAGCAGTCGGAGCCCGAACGATCCCATTTCGTTTTCGCGTACACGATCACGATCAAGAATACCGGGCAGGTGGCCGCCCAGTTGATTTCCCGGCATTGGACCATTGTCGATGCCAACAATCATGCCCAGGAGGTGCGCGGCCTGGGTGTGGTTGGCCATCAGCCGCTATTGAAGCCCGGAGAGCAATTCGAATACACCAGCGGCACCGCGCTGGCGACGCCGCAAGGCTCGATGACCGGCGAGTATTTCTGCGTGGCTGAGGACGGGACGCAATTCGAGGCGAAAATCCCGGAATTCGTATTGACCCTGCCGCGCACCCTGCATTAATTCTCGCGCGGTGTCTCGTCCGTTTTCGATGTCAAGTCCTTTTTCTGCGGTGGCGAAGGCTTCCGGCCTGAAAACATGGTCCACCATACGATGAAAACCAGAAGAAAGAGCGCCACGCCTGCTTCAAGCATCAACAGCCACATACCGATTCCTCAATGTCATTCATAAGCCGCAGTTTATCCGCATCAGTCATTCTCGTCGCCCTTGGACTTGCCGCCTGCACCACGGTTTCCCCGCCCTCGGTGCCGGAGCAGCCGCCCGTAGTTGCGCCGCCCAAAGCGGCTACCGCCCCGGCCGAGCCGCTGCGGCCTGCGTCTTTTAACGCCATACCGGGATGGAACCAGGATGACCTGCGCGAGGCATGGCCGGCCTTTCTCTTGTCATGTGACGCGCTGGCCAGAAGGGCAGAATGGAAAGAGCCTTGCGCGATCGCCCGGGACGTCAATGCGGCGGACAGGGCGGCGGTGCGGCTGTTCTTCGAATCCTTCTTTACGCCGTATCAATTGATTAACCCCGACGGCTCGGAAAGCGGCTTGGTGACCGGCTACTATGAGCCTTTGTTGCGCGGCGCCCGCAAGCGAGGCGGCGCCTATCTGACGCCTTTGCACCGTGCGCCCGAAGATTTGCTGACGATTGATCTGACCAGCGTATATCCGGAGCTCAAAGGCATGCGCCTGAAGGGTCGGCTGGTGGGGAACAAGGTTCTGCCCTATCCGTCGCGCGCCGAAATGGCGGAGGCGCGTACCTTGACCGGCAAGGAACTGGTCTGGGTGGACGACCCGGTTGAGGCCTTCTTTTTGCAAGTGCAGGGCTCGGGGCGCGTGTACCTGACCGATACCAAGGAAACAGTGCGCATCGCCTACGCCGATCAGAACGGCCATCCTTACAAATCGATCGGGCGCTACCTGGTCGACAAGGGGGAAATGACCCTGGATCAGGCTTCCGCGCAGAGCATCAAGGCGTGGGTGGCGGCCAATCCAAGGCGGCTGCAGGAGGTGCTGAACGCCAATCCCAGCTATGTCTTTTTCACCGAAGAGAAGCTCAGCGATCCCAACAAGGGGCCGAAGGGCGCGTTGGGCGTGCCATTGACGCCGCAGCGCTCGATTGCCGTCGATCCGCGCTTCGTGCCCTTGGGCGCGCCTGTTTTCCTGGCAACGACACAGCCGGCCAAGGACGTGCCGCTGCAGCGCCTGATGATGGCGCAGGATACCGGCGGAGCGATCAAGAATCCGGTGCGGGCGGACTACTTCTGGGGCTTTGGAGCGGCAGCAGGAGAAAGGGCTGGCAAGATG
>JAEWBA010000341.1 GCA_023391395.1 Pseudomonadota bacterium | reverse complement strand
GCATCAGCCTGGGCATACAGAGCCAGATCAGCGCCGTTTTCCTGCGCGTGCTGCGCATCGGCATTTACGCCTGGCTGTTCCAGCACATCGCCCTGTTCGAGCTTCCCGCAAACAGCCCTTGGGTCTGGCTCTCGGCCTTGCTGATATACGACTTCTGCTATTACTGGCTGCACCGCATGAGCCACGAAGTGAACGTGCTGTGGGCAGCGCATGTCGTCCACCATCAGAGCGAGGACTACAACCTGTCCACCGCCTTGCGGCAAACCAGCACCGGCGCCCTGCTCGGATGGATCTTCTACGTACCGATGGCGATCATCGGATACCCGGTTGAAGTGTTCGCGGCGGTGGCGCTGATCGACCTGCTCTACCAGTTCTGGGTGCACACGCAGCAGGTGGGCAAGATGGGCTGGTTCGACCGCGTCTTTGTCTCGCCTTCCAACCACCGCGCGCACCACGGCGTCAATGACGTCTATCTGGACAAGAACTACGGCGGCATCCTGATACTATGGGATCGCCTGTTCGGCACCTTCGTAGAAGAAAAGGATGAAGAACCGGTGAAATACGGCACGCGCAGCCCTCTGCGCAGCTGGAATCCGCTGTGGGCGAATCTCGAGGTGTACAAATCCATCTGGAGCGATGCCTGGCATACGCGCAGCTTCGCCGACAAGCTGCGGGTATGGTTTGCGCAGCCCGGCTGGCGCCCGGCCGACCTGGCCGGGTCCAAAACGCCTTTCGATATCCAACGCCCCTTGTACGATCCGCTTCTCTCCAGGCGAGAACAAATCTATTGCGGCGTGCAATTCACAGTCGTCCTGCTAGTGACCACACACTTCCTGAATGCCCATTCCACGCTCCCGCTCAAGACAACGCTGATGTACGCACTCTGGCTCGGAGCCGGCCTGTGGATCGTCGGCGGACTGATGGAGAAGCGCGCGTTTTATCAGGTGCTGGAGGTCTTCAGGCTGTTGGCCACTGCGGCCTTCGTCGCGCTTTCCGGTACATGGTTCGGCATACCCGCTCTGCCCGGGGCGATACAAGGCGTGATCGTCGCTGCCGCGCTGGTTTCGCTGCTCGGCCTTTGGGTAACCTACAAACATCCGTCAGCATCGCATGGAAATCTTTCTCATCAATAGCGGCCAAGCCTCGCATCTCACAGAATCGCCCGAACGGCTTCCGGAAAATGGCTTTCTCTGGATCGATGCAACGCATGAAGAGCTAATGGCCGATTCCGCAGCGTGGCGCGAGAAGATCGAACAAATCACCGGCGTACATATCTTTGACCTGCACCTCGCGGATGCCGTCAATCTTGCCCACCCCTCGTACTTCGACTCCACCCAGGACTACGCCATGCTGGTATTCCGCAAGCTGGCGCTTTCCACCGACGGTGCCTCGGAGTTGCCAATCATGGCACGCAAGATACCGCCGGCACTCACCAAGCTTGCAACCAAGCCGGTGACCTTCCTGCTCATGCAGCGCGCACTGGTGACAGTGCATGCCGCAAACAGCCGCACGATCGAAACCACGCGCAGTCGGCTGCTGGAAGCGAAGCCCCGCCGCGAGGGCGGCAACTCCCCTCGGGCGCCGGCAAGTCCCGAGGAATTGATGCTGCGCCTGCTGAATGCGATGGTCGATCAGTTCCTCGAGTTGCGCCAGCCACTCACCGGCCAGATCGACCGTTGGCAGCGCGCCTTGCTCAATCCGCGCAATGCTTTCAACGACTGGACTGCGTTGCTCGACGCTCGGATCGAACTGCGCAAGCTCGATCGCTTGTGCGAAGGCCAGCACGATGCCATCCAGGAGCTGCGCGACTACGTGGTGGACGATGAGGATGAAGACTCCGGCAATGGTCGCGCCAGGGACTTGCTGCTGGTGCGCATCAACGATGTGATGGAACACATCGTGCGCGTGCTAAACCATACGCGGCGACTGGAGTCGTCAATCGAATCTGCAGTGCAAATCCATTTTTCGGCCATGGCGCACCGCACCAGCGAAATCATGCGCACCCTCACCGTCATCACCGCCCTGTTCATGCCGCTGACGCTTGTCACTGGCATCTTCGGCATGAATTTCGCCGACATGCCCCTGCTCAATGCCAAGGATGGCTTTTGGATCACGCTGGGCATGATGGCCATCATCGTGGCCACGCTGCTTTTCTTCTTCCGCCGCAAGCGCTACTTCGACGATCAATCCATGGAAAACGACCGATAAAAAAAGGCGCTCGAGTTGAGCGCCTTGTGGGTCGGATTGCAGGGCCGGCTTACTTGTCCGGCTGCGGCGTCATACGCAGGTAAGGACGCGGAGCGGTATATCCCTTCGGGTACTTCTGCTTGATGACCTCTTCGTCCTGAATAGTCAGGGGAATGATGACATCGTCGCCGTCGCGCCAGTTGCCCGGTGTAGCGACCGTATAGTTGTCCGTCAACTGCAGCGCATCGATGACGCGCAGCACCTCGTCGAAGTTGCGGCCGGTGCTCATCGGATAGGTAATGGTGAGGCGCAGCTTCTTCTTCGGATCGATGACGAACAGCGAACGCACGGTCGCCGTTTCGGATTGATTGGGGTGGATCATGTCGTACAGCTCGGACACCTTGCGGTCCGCATCGGCAATGATCGGGAAGCCAACCACGGTCTTTTGCGTTTCCTCGATGTCCTTGATCCAGCCGGTGTGCTTGTCGACCGGATCTACCGACAGCGCGATCGCCTTGACGTTACGCTTGTCGAATTCCGGCTTGAGCTTGGCGGTCAATCCGAGTTCGGTGGTGCATACCGGAGTGTAGTCGGCGGGATGCGAAAACAGTACGACCCAGGAATCTCCTGCCCATTCGTGGAACCTGATCCGGCCGATGGTGCTGTCCTGTTCGAAATCGGGGGCGGTATCTCCTAGATGCAGACTCATATCTTTCTCCCAAACGGTTGACCAGCGGACAATATAGCCTCCCCCAACGGAGGGCTCAAGGATAGAATCGTTAGTCGCTTATATGCGATTTCGTATATTCGATCCGCCGGCCAACGCCAGGATTGAGGGAAGTCAAAATTCTGAGGCAAGCGTCAAGGAACGCAGGAATTTGTCGGCATCCTGGTAGCCGATCACTCTGCCTCCCGGGATTTCGCGTCCGTCCTTGTCGAAGAAAATGATTCCCGGCGGGCCGAACAGGCGAAAGCGTTTGAGCAAGGCCTTGTCATGCTCGTCGTTGGCCGTCACATCGGCCTGCAGCAGCACCATGTCGGCAAATTTTTCCTGGATGCGGGAATCGACAAAAGTAAATTTCTCCATCTCTTTGCAGGACACGCACCAGTCGGCGTAGAAGTCGAGCATCACGGTCTTTCCCTTCGCCCCTGCGATGGCCGCGTCGAGATCCGACTCGGACTTGACGCGTACGAAGCTTACTTCCTCGGTGCCGCTGCCGCGCAGGTGTGCCAACGGCGCCCAGGCATCGCGGCCGCCGCTCGCCACGCCGGCGATCTGCGCTACGCCAAACGCCAGAAACAGCAGCGCAAAGACCTTCGCCATCCAACCCCATTGGCGCATGCGCAGCAGGTAGGCGCCGTAACCGATGCCCAACACTCCCCAGC
>JAEWBA010000332.1 GCA_023391395.1 Pseudomonadota bacterium | reverse complement strand
GTGCTGCTCGGTGTAGTCGGAAGTCGAGTTCACCAGGCACATCAGCTTGACGATGCGCTTCACACGTCGGAGATCGCCGCCACAGGCAGCCTGCAGGGTCGCCAGCAGATCGATGGCGACGGCGCGTGCTGCCTGCTTGCCTTCTTCGGTCGCCATGTCCCGGCCGAGCTGGCCGACCCAGGCCTTGCCATCCTTCTTGGCGACATGGCCGGACAGGAAAATGGTATTGCCGGTCTGGGCGTGCATGACATAGGCCGCCACAGGGGCCGAAACGGCAGGCAATTCGATATTCAGGGCTTTGAGCTTTTCGTAACAGGACATCGGAGACTCCGGAAAGAAGGCCGGCGCGACTGGCATCGGGGCGGCCGATGAAATGGAGTCGCGATTTTACTCCGAACCGCCGCTCTTTCTTGCCAGCGGCAATGTCCCGCGCCTCATGAGCGCACCGGCATGCGCCGCCCCAAGGCCACCACCGTCAGGACCGCGAAAGCGAACAATAGAGTCTCCATGTCGAAGGCTTCGCCGAGGAGGAGCGCGGCGCCGGCCAGGGTCAGGAAGGGTTGCAGCAACTGCACCTGGCCGACGCGCGCAATCCCGCCCAGGGCCAGGCCCTTGTACCAGAAGAAAAAGCCGATGAACATCGAAAACAGGGAGATGTAGCCGAAGCCGAGCCAGGCACGCGGCGAGGCGCTGAGCCCGTAGTGCATGGCAAGCGCAACCGTGATCGGCAGCAGGATCGGCATGGACAATACCAGTGCCCAGGAAATCACCTGCTGGCCGCCCATGCTGCGCGACAGGCGCGCGCCTTCGGCATAGCCCATGGCCGCTGCAATGACCGCGCCGAACAGCGCGAAGTCGGCAGGGTGCAGCTGCCCACCGCCCTGCCACAGGGCGAAGCCGATCACGATGCCGCTGCCGGCGACCGCGGCAATCCAGAATCCGGTCGAAGGCCGCTCGCCGAAGCGCAGCGCGCCGAACAGCGCGGTCGCCAGCGGCAGCACCCCGATCACCACTGCGCCGTGCGAAGCCGGGACGTAACGCATGGCGATCGAGGACAGGACCGGAAAGCCCACCACCACGCCGAGCGAGGTCACGGCCAGGGGTCCCCACTGTTTGCGCGTGGGAGGCGGCGCGGCCAGCCACCACAGCAACACTGCAGACGCGACCGCCGCCACCACCGCCCGCCCCAGGGCCACCAGCACCGGATCGAGTTCAGCCACGGCCATACGGGTGAAAGGCAGCGTCAGGCTGAAGATGGCGACCCCCGCCACACCCAGCCACATGCCCTTGTTTTCCTGTGTCATTGCGGCATCCATAGCGTTTCCTTTGGCATTGAACTTGAGGTATGCTAGCCGACATGACCAGTACAGTATCAGTACACTTTTCCAGATAATTCCTGCCACTGTCACGGTGCCATGACCAGTACACTCAAGCTCCGCCAACTTCCGCCCCCGGCGCAGGCGGCCGCTCCCCTGCTGTCGCGCGATGCCGACGTCTCCCTGGTGGAGCAGATCGTGCGCACGGTAGCGGCGCGCATCGACGACCGGCTGCTGCGCAGCGGCGCCCGCATGCCTTCGATCCGCCAGTTCGCCGACCAGCATGGCGTCTCGCGCTTTACCGTGGTGGAGGCTTACGACCGCCTGGTGGCCAGGGGTTACCTGGAATCGCGCCGCGGTTCGGGTTTTTATGTGCGCGAGCGGGCGCCGCTGACGAGCCCGAGCACAAGCAAGGTCGCACTCTCGCCGCAGCAGCTCGATGTGGTCTGGCTGGTGCGCAACATGTTCGGCCAGCAGACCCATCAGGGCACGCCTGGATCGGGGCTGCTGCCCAACGACTGGCTGGATGCCCAACTGGTCGGCAACGCCCTGCGTGCCATCGGCCGGCAGAATCCCGACCTGCTTCTGCCTTACGGCCATCCGCAAGGTTTCCTGCCCTTGCGCCAGCAATTGCAATTGAAGCTGGCTGAGCTGGACATCGCCGCCGCGCCCGAGCAGATCCTCACCACTAACGGCGTCAGCCAGGCGCTCGACCTGATCGCCCGCCACTTCCTGCAGCCGGGCGACACGGTATTCGTCGACGATCCGGCCTGGTTCCTGATGTTCGGCTCCTTTGCCGTGATGGGTGCCAAGGTGGTCGGCGTTCCGCGCCTGCGCGACGGACCGGACATCGAACGCCTGGCGGAGCTGGCGGCGGCGCACCGGCCCAAGCTCTACGTCATCAACTCGGTCCTTCACAATCCGACCTCGACCTCGCTGTCGGCGGCCAAGGCCTTCCAGGTGCTGAAGATCGCCGAGCAGCACGGTTTCACCCTGGTCGAGGACGATATCTACTGCGATCTGCATCCCGGCAACGCGGTGCAGCCGGCCACCCGCATGGCCGCACTAGACCAGTTGCAGAAGGTGATCTATCTCGGCGGCTTCTCCAAGACCCTGGCAGCCAATCTGCGCGTCGGCTTCATTGCCACCACGCCCGAGCTGGCGCAGCGCCTGGCGGACCGCAAGATGCTGGCCAACCTGACGACCAGCGACATCGGCGAGCGCATCGTCTACAAGATCCTGTCCGAAGGCCAGTACCGCAAGCACGTGGTGCGCCTGCGCGACCGGCTGGACGCGGTGCGCGACAAGGCCATCCGGCAATTGGAAAAGGCCGGCCTGAGCATCGACATCGTGGCGCCGGCAGGCATGTTCGTCTGGGCGGATGCGGCTTGCGATACTAATCGGCTGGCGGAGCAAGGCATGCGCCATGGTTACCTGCTGGCGCCGGGCAGCCTGTTCTCCCCGCGTCAGTTGCCGTCTTCGCGGATGCGCATCAATCTGGCCAATATGGGCGATGCGGCTTGGCTGCGCTTTCTGGAAAGGGAGATCGCCGCGCGGCGCTGAGGCGGTCTCTGCGCCTGTCTGGCGATGGGGGATAGCCGAGAGATCCGGGCAAACGGCTCCCTCTCCCGCTTGCGCATTCTCAAGCCGCAACTCCCCCTTGAAATCTCCGGTTTTACCCCAATTTGGAGGTCCATTGTCATTCCGACCATGCGGAAGGCAAACCCGCATTCCCATCCATTCTTGAGGTAAAAATGGCCGTATCCGAAAAGCAAACCCTGGGATTTCAGGCAGAAGTCAAACAACTGCTGCAATTGATGATTCACTCCTTGTACTCCAACAAGGAAATCTTCCTGCGCGAGCTGATCTCCAATGCCTCCGATGCCGCCGACAAGCTGCGCTTCGAGGCAATCAACAACAATGCGCTGTTCGAGGACGATCCCGATCTCAAGATCCGCGTCAGCTTCGACAAGGGGGCACGCACCGTCACCATCTCCGACAACGGCATCGGCATGAGCCGGGACGAAGCCATCGAGCACCTGGGCACCATCGCCAAGTCGGGCACCAAGGAATTCTTTTCCCGTCTGTCGGGCGACCAGCAAAAGGATGCGGCGCTGATCGGCCAGTTCGGGGTCGGCTTCTACTCCGCTTTCATCGTCGCCGACAGGATCACCGTGGAATCGCGCCGCGCCGGACTTCCGGCCGACCAGGGCGTGCGCTGGGAATCCGCCGGCGAAGGCGATTTCAGCGTCGAAGGCATCGAGAAGAAATCGCGCGGCACCGACATCATCCTGCATCTGCGCGAGGGCGAGGATGAATTCCTCTCCACCTGGCAGCTGAAGTCCATCATCCGCAAGTATTCCGACCACATCTCCCTGCCCATCCTGATGAAGAAGGAAGAGTGGGACGAGGAAAAGAAGGAAACCGTCATTAAGGATGAGTTCGAGACTGTCAATCAGGCCAGTGCCCTGTGGACCCGCAACAAGTCCGAGATCACCCAGGAACAGTACGACGAGTTCTACAAGCACGTGGCGCACGATTTCGAGCCGCCGCTGGCCTACACGCACAACCGCGTTGAAGGCCGCAGCGAATATACGCAACTGCTGTACATTCCGCAGCGCGCCCCCTTCGACCTGTGGGACCGCAACAAGCGCGGCGGCATCAAGCTGTACGTCAAGCGCGTCTTCATCATGGACGACGCCGAGCAGTTGATGCCGGTGTACCTGAGGTTCGTGAAAGGCGTGATCGATTCCGCCGACCTGCCACTGAACGTCTCGCGCGAAATCCTGCAAGAGTCGCGCGACGTCAAGGTAATCCGCGAAGGCTCGACCAAGCGCGTGCTGGGCATGCTGGAAGAAATGGCCAATAGCGAGGACCAGGCGCAGAAGGACAAGTATGCGACCTTCTGGAAAGAGTTCGGCCAGGTGCTCAAGGAAGGCATAGGCGAGGACCAGACCAACAAGGAACGCATCGCCAAGCTGCTGCGCTTCGCTTCCACCGTCAACGAAAACGATGCGCAGAACGTATCATTCGGCGACTACATCGGCCGCATGAAGGAAGGCCAGGACAAGATTTATTACGTCACCGCCGAAACCTGGGCTGCCGCCAAGAACAGTCCGCACCTGGAGATCTTCCGCAAGAAAGGCGTCGAGGTCCTGCTGCTGACCGACCGCGTGGATGAATGGATGTTGTCCTTCCTGCATGAAGTCGAGGGCAAGGAACTGGTATCGGTAGCCAAGGGCGATCTGGATCTCGGCAAGCTGGAAGACGAGACCGAGAAGAAGCAGCACGAAGAAACCGAAGCCCAGTACAAGGACTTGGTCGGCAAGATGAAGGAAGCCCTCGCCGACAAGGCCAAGGAGGTGCGGATCACTTTCCGCCTCACCGATTCGCCGGCCTGCCTGGTGGCGGACGAGCACGATTTGTCAGGCAACCTGCTGCGCATGCTGAAGGCGGCCGGCCAGAACGCGCCCGAATCCAAGCCCATCCTGGAAATCAACCCGAATCACCCGCTAGTGCAGCGCCTCAAGTACGAGGAGGCGAAGTTCAACGACTGGTCGCAGATCCTGTTCGACCAGGCGCTGCTGGCCGAAGGCGGCAGCCTTTCCGACCCGGCGGGCTTCGTCAAGCGCCTGAACGAGATGCTGCTGGGGATGGCTGGCAAGTAGTTCGGCGGCGCATCGCCAAGTCGCGCGGGCGGCGGCGGGACCGGAACGCCGCCCGGCGCTCCTTCAGTACGCGATGCGCAGTCGACGATACAGGAAGCCGAGCACGAACAAAGGCCCGATCAGCAGGAAGCGCAAGTCTTCGAAGAAGGAAGGCTTCTTCCCCTCGATCTTGTGGCCGACGAACTGACCGATCCACGCCACGATGAAGACCGCCAGCGATACCTGCCAGACCACCGCCGCGGGCAGCAACGCGAGCAGCCACAGCATGGCGCCGACCATCAGCAGCATGCCGATTGCGAAGGGCACGGACAGCATCAGGTAATACACAAGCGAAGCTGCCGCAAAGGCCAGCGCCACGTAGGGATGCGCACTCCACAACAGGCCCATCAGGGAAAAGATGATCGCCGGTATGCAGATCATGTGGATGACTTCATTGGTCGGATGGCGATGGCTTTCGGCGTAGCGGGACAGCAGGGTGTCGATCTGTCTTTGTGCAGTGTGTTCCATGGTCTCCTCTCATCGTGACGGCGCATGTTGACGCCTGCACCACATCTTACTGAAGAAATTCCGAAACCGCCGCAATTCTGCCCGGCAAGCCCGAAGCCGCGCCCGGTACAATGACGAGGTTTTTCCTTGTTTCAATTCGCCCGCCTGAAGCGGGTGGCTGTCTCCATGCTCATCAAACGCAAGTCTATCGAAGCCCAGGCCAATCGCAAGGCCGGCCCCGGCAAGAGCGCCCCGGCTCCCAAGCCCCGCAAACCGAAGTTCGCGCCCGTCACCCTGTCGGAGGCAGACGGCGTGCGTTACTTGCACTTCGGCACCGAATGGGTGCAGGGCGCGATGCGCATCCGCAAGCCGGACTGGATCGAACTGGAATACGCGCAGCAAATGATGGCCTGGATGCTGTTCCTGGATACGCCCCGCCATATCGTGCAATTGGGATTGGGTACCGGCGCCTTGACCAAATTCTGCTATCGCCACTTCCCCGAAGCGCAAATCACGGGCGTCGAGCTCAATCCCGCCGTCATCGCGATCTGTCACTCCATGTTCAAGCTGCCACCAGAAGACGAACGCCTGGCGCTGCTGGAAATGGACGCCATAGATTTCGTCAATGACCCGGCGCATCACGGGCGCATCGACGTCCTGCAGGTCGACCTGTACGACGCCACTGCGCGCGGACCGGTGCTAGACACGCCGGAATTCTATGCCGCCTGCGCCGCCTGCCTGGCGCCGGAAGGCATCATGACGGTCAACCTGTTTGGCGACCATCCGAGCTATGCGAAAAACCTGAAAGCCATGCGCTTCGCCTTTGATGAAGTGTTATGCCTGCCCGAGGTCCACGATGGCAATGTCGTGGCCCTGGCTTTCAAGGCCGCGCCAGCTCTCGATTTCGGAGCGCTGTACGAGCGCGCCGAGCGTATCGGAGCCGCAACACGCCTGCCGGCCAAATCCTGGGTCAACGGCTTGAAGGCTGGGCAAGCGGCGCGCTGAGCTTGCCTTTGCCGGCTAAGGGCGTGTTAACATGGCCCCACCTCTTGCCTCTCAGCATCCCATGAGCAAAGCCGCCCCCAAACTCCTGGACCTGTCCCAGATCTTCACCTGGCTGCTGGCGGACGGCATCATCCAGAAAGCCGAGGCCAAGGCCTTCTACAACCAGGCCCAGGCGATTCAGAAGAACGCGAGCATGGCGATGCATCCGCTGACCGTGGTAGCGCAATGCAAGCTGACTGCGGCGACGCCGCCCAATAGATTGCTCACGCTGGACTGGCTGACCGAATGGATGGCTGCCAAGGTGAACCTGCCCTTTTATCGCATCGATCCGCTCAAGATCGATTTCACCCGGGTCGCCGACGTCATGTCGGCCAGCTACGCCGCGCGCTTCAATATCCTGCCGATCGAGATGACGGAGAACGATGTCGTCATCGCCACCGCCGAGCCCTTCCACGTGGACTGGCAGGCAGAGATCGCCAAGCTCACCCGCCGTCCGGTCAGGCTGGTGGTGGCCAACCCGCTCGACATCGCGCAATACACGACCCAGTTCTTCTCGCTCGCCAAGTCGATCAAGGGCGCCAACAAGTCGAACGGCCAGGACCTGGCGCTGCGCAACAACTTCGAGCAACTGGTCGAGCTCGGCAAGGCCAACAAGCAGTTCGACGCCAACGACCAGCACATCATCAATATCGTCGACTGGCTCTGGCAATATGCCTTCGAACAGCGCGCCTCCGACATCCACCTCGAGCCCAAGCGCGACATCGGCGTCATCCGTTTCCGCATTGACGGCGTACTGCACCAGGTCTATCAGGTGCCGGCCATCGTGATGATCGCCATGACCGCGCGCATCAAGCTGCTCGGTCGCATGGACGTGATCGAGAAGCGCCGCCCGCAGGATGGCCGCATCAAGACGCGCACGGTTGCCGGTAACGAAATCGAATTGCGGCTCTCGACCCTGCCGACGGCTTTCGGCGAAAAGCTGGTGATGCGCATCTTCGATCCGGACGTGGTGGTCAAGACCCTGCCGGAACTGGGCTTTCCGCCCGACGATGCCGCCCGCTGGGACGAGCTGACGCGGCGCCCGCACGGCATCATCCTGGTCACCGGCCCGACCGGCTCGGGCAAGACCACCACGCTGTACACGACGCTGAAAGCCTTGGCCACCCCGGAAGTGAACGTCTGCACGGTGGAAGACCCGATCGAAATGGTAGAAGCCTCGTTCAACCAGATGCAGGTCCAGCACGGCATCGACCTCTCCTTTGCCGACGGCGTGCGGGCATTGATGCGGCAGGACCCGGACATCATCATGATCGGCGAAATCCGTGACCTCGAAACGGCGGAGATGGCGATCCAGGCGGCGCTGACCGGGCACCTCGTGCTGTCCACCCTGCACACCAACGACGCGCCCTCGGCCGTGATGCGCCTGCTCGAACTGGGCGTGCCCTATTACCTCCTCGAAGCGACGCTGATCGGCATCATGGCGCAGCGCCTGGTGCGCACGCTCTGTCCCGCCTGCAAGACGGCCGAAGGAGAGCTGATCGAAGACGTGTGGGAAAACCTGATCGAGGGCTGGAAGCTGCCCAGGCCGGCGAAGATCTATCGTCCGGTCGGTTGCCCTGAGTGTCGCCAGACGGGATACCGCGGCCGTACCGGCCTGTACGAATTGCTCACGGTGACCCAGGCCTTTTCTCAACTCATCAAGCAGGAGACCAACATCCAAGCGCTCAAGGGGCAGAGCATCAAGGACGGCATGAAACCGCTGCGCGTGGCCGGCGCCCTGAAGATTGCCGAAGGCATGACGACCGCCGAGGAAGTGCTGAAGGCCACCGCAGCCTTGACTTGAGCGGCAGGCTGCACGCGCTGCAGAAAAAAGTGCAAGTTGCCTGGCAAAATCTCGCATGCAGCTATACCGCAAGCCGGATTTATTGTTATAATTCGCGTCCGTTGGGTCGTTAGCTCAGTTGGTAGAGCAGCGGACTCTTAATCCGTTGGTCGTAGGTTCGAGCCCTACACGGCCTACCAACGAATAAGGAAAGAAGGACTTGGGTACATGCCCGAGTCCTTTTTTTTCGCCTGTTCAATTTGATCGACGGAAGGACATCCGCCGCTCCGGTCGTGCAA
>JAEWBA010000326.1 GCA_023391395.1 Pseudomonadota bacterium | reverse complement strand
AGCGCTACGATCTCCTAGTTCTGGACTTGATGCTGCCGGGCGAAGACGGCTTGTCGATCTGCCGCCGCCTGCGCGGCGCCGGCGACGAAACGCCGATCATCATGCTGACCGCCAAGGGCGAAGATGTGGACCGCATCGTCGGTCTAGAAATGGGCGCCGACGATTATCTGCCCAAGCCCTTCAACCCGCGCGAACTGGTTGCGCGCATCAATGCGGTCCTGCGCCGCAAGGGCCCGGATGAGATTCCAGGCGCCCCCTCCGAGACGCCGCAAACCTTCCAGTTCGGCAATTTCATTCTCGATCTGGGCACGCGCACGCTGAAGAAGGGGGACGACACCATCTCCTTGACCACCGGCGAATTTTCCGTGCTCAAGGTCTTCGCACGCCATGCGCGCCAGCCGCTGTCGCGCGAAAAGCTGATGGAATTGGCACGCGGGCGCGAGTACGAGGTCTTCGATCGCAGCCTAGACGTCCAGATCTCACGCCTGCGCAAGCTGATCGAACCCGATCCTTCCAACCCCATCTATATCCAGACGGTGTGGGGCCTGGGCTACGTCTTCATTCCGGAGGGGCAGCCGCGCTAGCCGCTCACGCCGGCAAGGCTTGCCGCTTTCCATGCGTACCCTGCGACAGCGCCTCAACTGGCTCAATAGCGGCCTGTTCTGGCGCACCTTCTTTTTGCTCGCCTTTCTCATCACCGCCAGCATGGCGGCATGGGTGGCGAGCTTTCGCATGGTCGAACAGACGCCGCGAGCGCAGCAACTGGCGGCCCAGATCATTTCCATCGTCACGGTAACGCGCGCCGCTCTCACCCACTCGGCTCCCGACCTGCGACGGGAACTGCTGTTCGACCTGGCAAGTAACGAAGGCATCCGCATCTATCCGCTCGAGAAAACCGACGTCATCGAGCCGCCGCCCAACAGCGAACTGCGCCCGGTGATGGAAGCCGACGTACGCGCCCGCCTGGGCGAGGACACGCGCTTTGCGGGCAAGGTCAACGATGTCGCCGGCTTCTGGGTAAGCTTCAAGATCGACGGCGATGAATACTGGCTGCGCCTGGATCGCGAACGCATCGAGCGCGTCTCCAGCATCCAGTGGCTGGGCTGGGGAACGGTGACCCTGCTGCTGGCGCTGGTCGGCGCCGTCTTCATTTCACGGCTGATCAATCAGCCTCTGGCCCGCCTGACCAGCGCCACCCGCGCCATCGCCAAGGGCCAGCAGCCGGCACCGCTGCCGGAAAAGGGACCGACGGAAATCCGGGAAGCCAACCGCAGCTTCAATCAAATGGTCAGCGACCTGAACCAGATCGAATCGGACCGTGCCGTGATCCTGGCCGGCATATCGCACGATTTGCGCACGCCACTGGCGCGCATGCAGCTCGAAGTGGAAATGGCGAAGCTGCCGGACGATGCGCGCCAGGGCATGCAGTCCGATCTGGCACAAATGGATGCGATCATCAGCCAGTTCCTCGAATATGCCAAGCCGGCCGGCACCGCAAGCTTTGTGCTGGTGGACATGAACGCGCTGCTGAACGAGTGCGCGCGCGAGGCGGCACGCCTGCCGGACATGCAGGTCACGAGCAGGATCGCGGCGCCGGCCGAGGTGTTCGGCAATGCCATCGAGCTGCGCCGCATGATAGACAACCTGATCGAGAACGCGCGGCGCTATGGCAAGACTGCGGGAAAAAATGTCAGCGAAGTCGATATCGCCTGCCGCGTCGAATCCAACAAGGTCATCATCGACATTGCCGACCACGGCGTGGGCGTGCCCGAATCGGAAATGATGCGGCTGCTGAGACCCTTCACGCGCATGGATACGGCCCGCGGCCAGGCCAATGGCGCCGGACTCGGCCTGGCCATTGTCGATCGCGTGGTGCAGCGGCACGGCGGCAAGCTGCGCCTGCACACGGCAAAGACCGGCGGTTTTGCGATCGAGATCAGCCTGCCGGGCGGCCGCCGCAGCATGGCGGCGACGCAACGTACGCAAGTGGCACCGGTTTCCTCATGACGCCGGTGCCGGCCTCAAGCGCCTTGGCCTGAGTTCCTCCTCCTACTCGTCATCGTCATGATGGTCCGTGATCGGACCATCCTTGAACAGGGCTTCCCGCAATTCCAGGTCCAACTTCGGATCGCGCCTGCGTATCCATTCCAGCACCATTGCGGCATGCTCCTTCTCTTCGTCGCGGTTATGCTGAAGAATGCGTTTCAGCTCCGGATCGGAGGTGGCATCCATGCGCTGGTTATACCAGTCCACGGCTTCCAGTTCCTCCATCAGCGATACGATCGCGCGATGCATGTCCATCGTCTCCGCCGACAGTTTTTCGACGGGCTCGTGATAGCCTTCACTTGCCATGCTTGCTCCTTGATCTATGCGCCGACGATGCGGCGCGGTCATGATTTCTATGGGTTCATGTGCCTAGCGGCATGGAGCCGGGCCAAGCACGCCCGGGCGGTTTGCATTTACCATGTCGCATAGGGGGCTTTGCGCCGCATGAGAGCGCTGCAATCACTATGCCATTTTCCAACCTGCTTGCTTAGAGGAAGCGCATGCTTGACTTCGATTTCTACAATCCCACCCGCATTCTGTTCGGCAAGGGCCGCATCGGCGATCTTGGACACCTGATTCCGCAGGACGCGCGTGTCCTGGTGCTCTACGGTGGCGGCAGCATCAAGGCCAACGGCGTCTTCGATGAAGTGATGTCCGCGCTGGAGAGCCGCCATGTCAGCCAGTTTTCCGGCATCGAGCCCAACCCCAGCTATGAGACGCTGATGCAGGCGGTCGAGCAGGTACGTCGCGAGAAACTGGATTTCCTGCTCGCCGTGGGCGGCGGTTCGGTCATCGACGGCACCAAGTTCGTCGCCGCCGCAAGCTGCTTCGAGGGTGATCCATGGGAAATCCTGGAAAAGCGCGGCAAGAACATCGTGCAGGCCCTGCCCTTCGGCAGCGTGCTGACGCTGCCGGCCACGGGTTCCGAAATGAACAAGGGAGGTGTGGTGACGCGCAAGTCACTGCACGCCAAGATCGCTTTTTCCAGCGAACTGGTGTTCCCGCGCTTCTCGGTTCTCGACCCGAGCAAAACCTTCACCCTGCCTCCGCGCCAGATCGGCAACGGCGTGGTGGATGCGTACGCGCACGTCATGGAGCAATACATGACCTATCCGGTGAACGCGCCGGTACAGGAGCGCTTTGCCGAGGGCTTGCTGCTGACCCTGATCGAAGAAGGCCCCAAGGCTCTGGCCAATCCGCAGGATTACGAAGTGCGCGCCAATATCATGTGGTGTGCCACGCTGGCACTCAACGGTTTGATTGGCGCCGGCGTGCCCCAGGACTGGGCCACCCACATGATCGGCCATGAACTGACCGCCCTGCACGGCTTGGATCACGCCCAAACCCTGGCCATTGTGCTCCCCAGCATGCTGCGGGTACGCAAGGAAGCCAAGCGTGCGAGATTGCTGCAGTACGCCGAGCGGGTGTGGAAGCTGACTTCCGGCAGCGAGGACGAGCGCATCGAGGCAGCCATTGCCCGCACTCAGGATTTTTTCGAGCGGATGGGCGTCAGGACCCGGCTCGGAGATTACGGCATCGGCGCCTCGGATGTGGATGGCATCGTGCGCCACCTAGAAAGCCATCGCATGGTGAGCCTGGGCGAACGGCGCGACGTCACGCCCGAGGTCAGCCGGAAAGTATTGGAACTGAGCCTGTGAAGCAGGCATCTGAGGGCGGGCGGCGTGCCGCTTGAACTTCGTCGGTAGTGCCTGATCTATCCCGGATCAGGCACAGGAATGCAAGGAGCGACCATGAGCCCGACACCCGCTTCCGGCAAGCCGGACGAAGCCGGCGCCCCCCTCAAGCCGGGCGATGAAGCCGTACCCGGTACGCCGGGCACGGGGGAAGACCTTTGCCCCGCATGCGGAGGCAGCGGCAAGCTGAAGAATGGTTCGGAATGCCCGACCTGCGAAGGCACCGGCCGGATCGTGCAGGGAATCGGCGGCGGCTAAGCCGCCGCGCTCAAATGCGGTGAAGCAAGGCGACCGCCTCGGCGGCAATGCCTTCTTCGCGCCCGACAAAGCCCAACCTTTCGTTGGTCTTGGCCTTGAGGTTGACCTGGCCCGGCGCGATACCGAGATCTTGCGCCACATGGGCGATCATGGCGGAAATATGCGACGCCATTTTCGGCGCCTGCGCAATGATGGTGGCATCGATATTGCCGACCGCAAAACCAGCTTCGGCGACGCGCCTGGCGGCTTCGCGCAGGAGCGCGCGCGAATCCGCGCCCGAAAAGCGTTCATCGGTATCCGGAAAGTGGCGCCCGATGTCGCCCAGGCCGGCGCCGCCCAGGATGGCATCCGTGATCGCATGCAGCAGCACATCGGCGTCGGAATGTCCGAGCAGGCCGGCCTTGTGCGGAATCGTCACGCCGCCGACGATGAGCTTGCGCCCCGGCACCAGCGCATGGCAATCGTAGCCCTGCCCGATGCGAAACGGAAACGGAGTGGCCGTCGTACTCATAATTCTTCCTTCAGATACAGTTCTGCCAGCGCGATATCGTGCGGCAAAGTCACCTTGAGATTGCGGGGGCTGCCTTCGACCAGGCGCGGCGCGTGGCCGAGCTGTTCGATGGCGCTCGCCTCGTCCGTCACCTGCCCTGCACGTTCCAGCGCTTCGCGCAGCAAGGCGTAACGAAACATCTGCGGCGTCTGCGCCGCCCACAGGCGCTCGCGCGGCACGGTCGCTTCGGCACGCAAGTCCGCACCGGCCCGCTTGAGCGTATCCACCACCGGCAGGGCCAACAGGCCCCCGACCGGTTCCTCCCGCAGCGCCTCCATCAGCCTGTCCAGCAAATCCGGGCTCAAGCCTGGCCTTGCGGCATCG
>JAEWBA010000282.1 GCA_023391395.1 Pseudomonadota bacterium | reverse complement strand
CGCTACGCTCCTCGGAATGACAAAGGGTGGCTCTTCCGCCGCGCCCGCCGTGGCTCCGCCTTTACGCTGTCGACAGCCCTACCGCGCCCCCTTCAATCCCAACTGCAGCAGCGCGTCCCAGGCATCGCCGGCAAAACCCTTGGCGCGCAGGCCTTTGACCATCTTATCGATTTGCGCGGCTTCCTGCAGCGCGTTTTCCAGCGTCGATAAGGCAAGGCGGCGCAAGGCCGGCTCCATCAGGCGCTCGCGCGGACCCCAGATGCGGTACTCCTTTAGCAGCATGCCGACCGACTTGCCCTGGGCCATTCCCGCCTTCAACTTGAGCAGGGTGCGGATTTCCTCGGCCATCGCCCACAGCACCAGAGGCAGCGCTTCGCCTTCACCCTTCAAGCCGTCGATCATGCGCGCCAGTCGCGACGTATCGCCGGCCAGCATCGCTTCATTCAGCTTGAACACATCGTAGCGGGCGACGTTCAGGACGGCGTCCTGGATTTGTTCGAAACTGAGCTTGCCTTCAGGATAAAGGAGGGCAAGCTTCTGGATTTCCTGATGCGCCGCCAGCAGATTGCCCTCGACCCGGTCGGCGATGAAATCCAGCGCCGGCCGATCCGCGCTTTGCCGTTGCGCGGCCAGACGTGCGCCTATCCAGGCCGGCAATTGCGCGCGCTCGACCAGGGGAATCTCGATGTACACGCCCGCCTGCTGCAGTGCCGCCACCCATGCCGCCTTCTGCGTCTGCCAATCCAGCTTCGGCAGCGTGATCAGGGTGACATTGTCCGGATTCAGCGCGCCGGCATATTCCTGCAAGGCCTGTCCGCCTTCCTTGCCGGGCTTGCCGGTGGGAATGCGCAATTCGATCAGTTTGCGGTCGCCGAACAGGGATTGCGACTGGTTGGCGGCCAGCAGTTCGCCCCATTTGAAGCTGCGCTCGACCACCAGCACTTCGCGTTCCGTAAGCCCCTGCGCGCGCGCCGCTTTGCGAATCCGGTCGGCGGCTTCCAGTGCCAGCAAGTGCTCGTCGCTGACGATCACGTACAGCGGCGCCAGCGTCTTCGCCAGATGCGCGTCGAGCGCGTCGAGCCGCAGTTGCATGCTGATTACCCGGCTGCCGCCGGCTTCAGTGCCGCCAGCCGGCGCAGGATCTGCTGCACCATGTCGGACTGCATGTCGCGATAGAGCAGCGTTTCTTCCGATTCCTTCGCCATCACTTCCGATTCGTTGAAGCTGATGTCGCGCTTCAAGACGATGTCGGTGGGCGGCATCAGTATTTTCTGTTTCGGGTCGCGGACCTGGATGCGCAGCTTGTAGTACAGCGCGTACTCGCGTACCCGGCCGGCGCTGTTGAGCGCAAGCACTTGCTTTTCGCGCAATTCGGACAACACGTCGAGGCTTGCTTCGGCCTGCTTGGGATCGCTTACCACTTTGGTGCTGCCGCTGGCGCGGATGTAACGCTTCAGCTCGTTGCCGAGCGGCGACGTGTCCGCGACGTTCAGATGGATGGTCTTGAACGGCAAGGCCGAGCGATTGTCCGAGCCACGCAGGTGGAAGCCACAGGCCGACAAGGCCGTGACGGCGACGAGCGCGAGGGTGGTGCGGCGGGTGATGGGCATCCTCGATTTTCCCTTGCCTCAGGCGACGATGTTGACCAGCTTGCCGGGTACGACGATCACCTTCTTCGGCGTGCCTTCGACAAATTTCTTCACGTTTTCGTTAGCCAGGGCGGCCGCTTCGATGGCCGCCTTGTCGGCATCCTTGGGCACCTTGACGCTGCCGCGCAGCTTGCCGTTGACCTGTACCATCAGCTCGATTTCCGCCTGTTCCAAGGCAGCGGCATCGACCTGCGGCCAGGGCGCATCGAGGATATCGCCGAAAGCCACCGTATAGCCGAGTTCTTGCCACAGGGCATGCGTAATATGAGGCGCCACCGGATAAAGCACGCGAAGGAAGATTGAATAAGCTTCGGCGATCACCGCATTCGTTTGCGCGGATTCGTCCAGCTTCGCGCCTTCCAGCGTATTAAGCATCTTCATGCAAGCCGATACCACGGTGTTGTACTGGATGCGCTTGAAGTCGTGCTCGGCCTGCTGCAGGATCTTGTGGATCTCGCGGCGCAGGTTCTTGTGGCTTTCGGGCAGCGCGCCGAAATCGACGTCGCTGGACGCGGCGATGCGCTCCTTCTGCGCAAAGCCGAACGCCCACACCCGCCGCAGGAAGCGGTTCGCGCCTTCCACGCCGGCGCCCGACCATTCCAGCGTCTGTTCCGGCGGCGAGGCGAACATGGTGAACAGGCGCGCGGTATCGGCGCCGTACTGATCGATCTGCGCCTGCGGGTCGATGCCGTTGTTCTTCGACTTCGACATCTTCTCGGTGCCGCCGAGCTCAACCGGCAGGCCGTCCGACTTCAGCACGGCGGACAGCGGACGGCCCTTTTCATCGTGGGTCAGCTCGACGTCGGCCGGATTGAACCAGGTCTTCTTGCCGCTGGCATCCTCGCGGTAATAGGTTTCATTCAACACCATGCCTTGCGTGAGCAGGTTGACGAAGGGCTCGTCGAACTTCAGCAGGCCGAAGTCGCGCATCACCTTGGTCCAGAAGCGAGCGTACAAGAGGTGCAGCACGGCGTGCTCGATGCCGCCGATGTACTGGTCCATCGGCATCCAGTAATCGTTGCGCGCATCGACCATGGCCTCGTTGTTGCCCGGCGAGCAGTAGCGCATGTAATACCAGGACGAATCGACGAAGGTGTCCATGGTGTCGGTTTCGCGGCGCGCGGGCTTGCCGCACTTGGGACAATCGACCTTCAGGAATTGCTCGTGCTTGTTGAGCGGGTTGCCCGTGCCGTCCGGGACGCAGTCTTCCGGCAGCACCACCGGCAAATCCTTTTCCGGCACCGGCACGTCGCCGCAGGATTCGCAATGGATGATGGGAATCGGCGTGCCCCAGTAACGCTGGCGCGAAATACCCCAGTCACGCAGGCGGTAGGTAATTTTCTTTTCGCCGATTCCTTGCGCGGCCAGATCGGCGGCAATGGCATCGACAGCCTGCTCGTAGTTCAGGCCGTCGTACTTGCCCGAGGCGATGCAGCGACCGTTTTCCTTGTCTGCGTACCATTCCTGCCAGGCGTCGGTGGAATAGGTCTTGCCTTCGACCGCCACGACCTGCTTGATCGGCAGATGGTATTTTTTGGCGAAGGCGAAATCGCGCTCGTCATGCGCCGGCACACCCATCACGGCGCCATCGCCATAAGTGATGAGCACGTAATTGCCGACCCAGACCTCGACCTTCTCGCCCGTCAAGGGATGCGTGACGAACAGGCCGGTGGGCATGCCCTTCTTTTCCATCGTCGCCATGTCGGCTTCGATCACGCTGCCTCGCTTGCATTCGGCGATGAAGGCGGCCAGCTCCGGATTCCCTTGCGCGGCGTGCGTGGCCAGCGCATGTTCCGGCGCCACCGCGCAGAAGGTGACGCCCATGATGGTGTCGGCGCGAGTGGTGAAGACCCACAGCTTGCCGTCGTTGATAGCCTTGCCCGAGGCATCCTTGATGT
>JAEWBA010000261.1 GCA_023391395.1 Pseudomonadota bacterium | reverse complement strand
GCCGGCAGCAGCCCGGTGCACACGCGCGCATTGACGCTGGATGCCAAGGGTGCGGCCCGCATCGCGGTCGACAAGCTGGCCCGCAGCGAGACGCCGCGCGATTTGCTGGCGGAGCTGGAGTATCGCGATGCCAACGGCGAGACGCTGACGGCATCGACCCGCATTCCGCTGTGGTCTTCGCGGTACGTGGTAGGCATCAAGCCCGACGGCTGGGCGCTCAGCAAGGAAGACTTCCGCTTCCAGGTCGTGGTGCTCGACATTGCCGGCAAGCCGGTGGCCGATGCGCTGGTGACAGTCGATTTCTTCGAGCGCAAGACGTATTCGCATCGCCGGCGCCTGATCGGCGGTTTCTATGCCTATGAAAACAGCAGCGAGGTCAGGCGCCTGGGCGTTGCCTGCGCCGGCCGCAGCGACGACAAGGGCTTGCTGCACTGCGCGGTCAAGGCGCCTGCCAGCGGCAACCTGATCCTGCGCGCCATGGTGCTCGACGAGGCGGGCCGTCCGGCCTATGCCCAGCGCGATACCTGGGTCGCGGGCAACCAGGACTGGTGGTTCAAGGCCAGCGATAACGATCGCATCGACGTGCTGCCGGAAAAGAAGCGCTACGAGCCGGGAGAGAACGCCACCCTGCAGGTACGCATGCCCTTCCGCGAGGCGACCGCACTGGTAACGGTGGAACGCGAGGGCATCATCGACAGCTATGTGCGGCGCCTGTCCGGCACCGAGCCGGCGCTGAGCATTCCGATCAAGGCCAGCTATGCGCCCAATGTCTATGTCTCGGTCTTCGTGGTGCGCGGCCGCGTGGGCAATATCAAGCCGACCGCCCTGCTCGACCTCGGCAAGCCGGCCTGGAAGATGGGCATCGCGCCCTTGCGCGTGGGCTGGCAGGCGCACGAGCTGAATGTGCGCGTGGAGACCGACAAGAGCCTGTACAAGACGCGCGACAAGGCGAAGCTGCGCGTGCAGGTGCGGCGCCCTGACGGCTCGCTGCCGCCCGCGGGCGCCGAAGTGGCGCTGGCCGCCGTCGATGTCGGCCTGCTGGAACTGATGTCCAACGATAGCTGGAATCTGCTGGAAACCATGATGCGCCAGCGCGGCCTGCAGGTAACGACCGCCACGGCACAGATGCAGGTGGTCGGCAAGCGTCACTTCGGCCGCAAGGCGGTGCCGCACGGCGGTGGCGGCGGCCGAAGCGCCGCACGCGAATTGTTCGACACTCTCCTGTTCTGGCAGGCGCGCGTGCCGCTCGACGCCAAGGGCGAAGCCAGCCTCGATGTGCCGCTGAACGATTCGATCACCGCCTTTCGCATCGTCGCCGTCGCCAATGCCGGCGCCGGTCTGTTCGGCACCGGCTCGACCGAGATCCGCAGCAGCCAGGACTTGATCCTGGTGTCCGGCTTGCCGGGCGTGACGCGCGACGGCGACAAGCTGCGTGCCGGCTTCACATTGCGCAATACGACGGATGCGCCGCTGCAGGTCGTGCTGGATGCCGCGGTCACGGCCGACAATGGCAAGTCGTTCAAGCTGGCGCCGCAGAACATCAGTGTGGCGCCGGGGCAGGCAGAGGACGTCGGCTGGAATTTCGAGGTGCCGGCCGGTGCGCGCACATTGAACTGGGAAGTGACGGCGAAGAGTGCGGACGGCGCCCAGGGCGACCGCCTGCGCGTCCCGCAAAAGGTCGTGCCCGCAGTGCCGACGCGCATCTATCAAGCCACGCTGATGCAGCTCGACCAGCCGCAGAACATTACGCTGCAAATGCCCGCCGATGCGCTGCCAGGACGGGGCGGCGTGCAGACCGTGCTGGCCGCGCGCCTTGGGGATGAATTGCCGGGGGTGCGCGCCTACATGCGCGACTATCCCTACACCTGCTTCGAGCAAGTGGCATCGAAAGCCATCGCCTTGCGCGATCCGGCGCTGTGGCGCACGCAGATGAATGCCCTGCCTGCGCACCTGGATCGCGACGGCATGGTCAAGTATTTCCCGGTGATGAACCTGGGCAGCGACAGCCTGACCGCCTACCTGTTGTCGGTCGCGCACGAAGCAGGCTACGAGATTCCCGCGCAGGCGAAGCAACGCATGGAAGACGGCTTGATCGGCTTCGTGCAAGGCCGCGTGATCCGTCATTCGGCACTGCCCACGGCCGATGTCGCCATCCGCAAGATGGCGGCGCTGGAAGCCTTGTCGCGCTCGGGCAAGGTGACGCCGGAACTGCTCGAATCCTTCGCCATCGAGCCGAATTTGTGGCCGACCTCGGCGGTCATCGACTGGTATCTCGTTCTCCAGCGCACGCCCGCTTTGCCGAAACGCGATGCCAGCATGGCGCAGGCCGAGCAAATCCTGCGTTCGCGTCTGAACCTGCAGGGCACGGCGCTCGGTTTTTCCACCCAGCGCCGCGACGAGTTGTGGTGGCTGATGATTTCCACTGACGTCAACGCCAACCGCCTATTGCTTGCCATGCTCGACAACGACAAGTGGCGTGCCGACATGGGGCGCTTGGCGCGCGGTGCCATCGGCCGACAGCACAAGGGTCGCTGGAACACTACCGTGGCGAATGCCTGGGGCGTGCTGGCGATCGAAAAGTTTTCGCAGCGCTTCGAGTCCGAATCTGTCATCGGCAGCACCAGTGTGAACCTCGGTGCCAGCGCGCAAACGCTGGACTGGGCCAAACAAGCCAAGGGCGGCACGCTGTCCGCGCCCTGGCCGCCGCAGCGCGCCGACCTGACTGTTCGCCACGCCGGCAGCGGCAAGCCCTGGGTCACTGTGCAAAGTCTGGCGGCGATCCCGCTCAAGGCGCCGTTGTCCAGCGGCTTCGTGATCAAAAAGAGCATCACGCCGGTCGAGCAAAAGCAAGCCGGCGTCTGGTCGCGCGGCGATGTGGTGCGCGTGCGCCTCGAGCTGGAAGCGCAATCCGACATGACCTGGGTGGTGGTCGACGATCCCATCCCCGCCAGCGCCAACGTGCTCGGCACCGGGCTGGGACGCGATTCGCGCATCCTGAGCAGCGGCGAAAAACGCCAGGGCTGGGTCTGGCCGGCCTTCGAGGAGCGCAGCTTCGAATCCTTCCGTGCCTATTACGACTTCGTACCGAAGGGGAAATGGACGGTGGAATACACCGTGCGCCTGAACAACGAAGGCGAGTTCGCCCTGCCGCCCACGCGCGTGGAAGCGATGTATGCGCCGGAAATGTTTGGCGAGATGCCGAACCGGAATGTGGTGGTGAAGCCGTAGGGCGGGCTCTGCCCGCTATCCCGGACAATGGAGAGGCCGTAGGGTGGGCTCTGCTCACCATGTTCGCGTCGATGAAGAAAAACGGTGGGCGGAGCCCACCCTACGAACATTTCGAGAGTAGGTCGCGAGAGGGTATGGGTCAATTGGCAGCAGCACAGATAGGGCGGGACC
>JAEWBA010000224.1 GCA_023391395.1 Pseudomonadota bacterium | reverse complement strand
CGATGCCGGCCGGAATACGGGCTGCATTGACCACCGTAAAATCGCGCCGGCGTGCGGCCGGCTCCCGCAGTGGGCCGGCCGGCAACAGCCAGCCGTTGCCGTTGCCGCGCTCGTCGCACAAGACGATTTCGACATCGCGCTGTAAGGCATAGTGCTGCAGACCATCGTCGGAGATGAGGATGTCGATTTCCGGATGCGCCGCCAGCAGGGCCTTTGCGGTCGCCACGCGATCCGCACCGACCATCACCGGGCATTGTCCGCGTCGCGCGATCAGGAGCGGCTCGTCGCCGACCTCCGAGGCGAGGGACTCGGGCCGCACCGCGCGCGGTTCGACAGCGCCCCCGCCATAGCCGCGCGAGACCACGCCGGGCACTCGTCCGGCGGCCCGCAGCGCCTGCACCAGCCAGATGGCGAGTGGCGTTTTGCCGGTGCCGCCGACGAAGACATTGCCGATCACGACCACCGGCACCGCAAGCCGCGTCGACGCCAGCACGCCGCGCCGATACAGGCGGCGCCGCAAGGCGCCGACTGCCCCAAACAGCAGCGACAGCGGCCATAGCGCGCACGCCAGCAGGCCGCGTCGCATCCACGCGCGCATCAGCAGGGTTTCGACTTGGGAACGGGTTCGGGGCACGGCGCGTTTCGTTATGGTTGTGGGCTGCCCGCCGGCATCGGCATGCGCAAGCGCCTCAGGACCGGCATCCCGGAACGGATGCCGGCATCGGGTTTATTTTTTCCCGCCGCTTTGCGCGGCGAAAGTGACTTTCTCGAAGCCGCCCAGGCGCGCCGCTTCCAGCACGTTGATGACCGATTGATGGGCGGCGGTGGCGTCGGCATTGATGATGACCACGGTCTCCTTGCCGCCCTGGCGTGCCGCGCTGGCCGCAGCCTGCAGTTCATGCGCCAGCTCGGCCGGCTCGCGCACCGCTATGCGGGTGTTGTTGATTGCGTAGCGGCCCTGCGCATCCACCGCCACATTGATCTCGAAGGGCTGTTCGATCGCCTTTTCGGCATTGGCGGTGGGAAGGGTGATCTGTAGGGCGGTGAATTTGCTGTAGGTGGTGGTGACCATGAGGAAGATCAGGATCACCAGCAGGACGTCGATGAACGGAATCAGATTGATCTCGGGATCCTCACGCCCCTTGCCTCTGCGGAAATTCATGGCCTTGCCTACTTGCGGTTGCCGTGCACGGTATCGACAAACTTGACCGCCTGCTGCTCCATGTCGACGATGAAAGTATCGACCAGAGCGCGGAAATGACGGTAGAAAACCAGCGCCGGCATGGCGATCGCCAACCCGAAGCCGGTGTTGTACAGCGCCACCGAAATGCCGTGCGCCAGTTGCGCAGGATTGGTGCCGGAGGCTTCCTGAGAAGCAAAAATCTCGATCATGCCGACTACGGTGCCGAACAGGCCCAGCAGCGGCGCCAGCGTGGCGATCGTGCCCAGTGTGGTCAGGAAGCGCTCAAGATCGTGGGCGGTGCCGCGCCCGGCTTCTTCGATCGATTCCTTCATCACCTCGCGCGGCGCATTGACGTTGCGCAGGCCGGCCGCCAACACGCGGCCCAGCGGCGAATTCTGCTCCAAGTTCTGGACAACCTCGGGTGAAATCTTGCCATTGTGATAAACGCGAATGACTTCATCCAGCAGATTGGGCGGCAGGATACGCCTGCGGCGCAAGTACAATGAGCGTTCGATGATCAAGGCCAGCGCAATGACGGACGAGATCAGCAAGAACCAGATCGGCCAGCCGGCGGCTTGGATGATGGCGAGCAAAAGCGGCTCCTCGTTGGAATTCAGTTGGATGCAGAATGTAGCGTGTTGGGCTTTGACGGGCAAGGGAGCAGCAGATTGTTACTGCGAGAAAAGTTCTGCACAAAAGCTGTGGATAACATTGTGAGTAAGCGCCTCGCCGGTGGATGAAGTGCTTGATTTAAAACAAGATTGCCTCCCTGCTTTGCAAATGGGCATTTTTCATTCTCCCTTAAGAATCAATAGCTTACGAGAGTCGGAAATTTTCCGTAAGTAATTGTGACAGCAAGATGAAGGATTGGCGCGCCTGTGGACAGGTTTTGCCTTGGAAGACCGCATGAATACTGAAGATTCCTTGCCAAATGCAGAGCTGGCGCCGCCTGTACTGACAGTTTCGGCTTTAAACCAAGCTGTGGCGCGGATGTTGGAGCGCAGCTTCCCGCTGGCGTGGGTTGCCGGCGAGATTTCGAACTTCACCCGCGCCGCATCCGGGCACTGGTACTTCACGCTCAAGGATGAGGCGGCCCAGGTGCGCGCCGTGATGTTCCGCGGCCGGGCGCAATATGCCGGCTTCGTGCCGCGCGAGGGGGACCGCGTTGAGGTACGCGCGCTGGTGACGCTTTACGCGCCGCGCGGCGATTACCAATTGAACGTCGAAGCCATCCGCCGTTCCGGCGTGGGCAACCTGTATGAAGCCTTTCTCAGGCTCAAGGAAAAGCTGGACGCCGAAGGCCTGTTCGATCCGCAGCGCAAGCGGCCCCTGCCCCTGTTCGCCAAGACCATAGGCATCGTGACCAGCCCGCAAGCCGCCGCCTTGCGCGACATTCTCACCACCTTGCGCCGACGCGCTCCGCATGTCAGGGTAACTCTCTATCCCACGCCGGTGCAGGGCGAGGGAGCAGCACAGAAAATCGCGCAAGCCATTGCCGTGGCCTCGCAGCGCGCCGAATGCGAAGTCTTGCTGGTATGCCGCGGCGGGGGAAGCATCGAGGACTTGTGGTCGTTCAACGAAGAAGTGGTGGCGCGCGCCATCGCCGACTGCGCCATGCCAGTGGTGTCGGGTGTCGGCCATGAAACCGACTTCACCATCGCCGACTTCGCAGCCGACCTGCGCGCGCCAACACCCACCGCCGCTGCGGAACTGGCGGCCACCGCCCATGCCGACTGGCTGGCGAGCCTGGACGCGCATGCGCATGAATTGACACGGGCCATGCGCCGGCAATTGTCGGAAAAGGCGCAATCGCTGGACTGGCTGGCACACCGGCTGGTAAGTCCTTCCGCCTATATCGCCCACGAAAGACTGAAGCTGCACCACCTGCATGGCCGCCTCGGCCATGTGACGCGCGCGCCCGTCGAGCGGGCCGGATTCGCCCTGGCCCATCTGCGTGCGCGGCTGGCCGCGCAGTTGCCGGACACTGCATCCGTCCGGCATCGTTTGCAGGAGCAGACGCGGCGCCTGGATGCCGCCATGACGGCGCACAATGCCCGTCGCCGCCAGGCGCTGGGGGGATTGCAGGCGCAACTGGAATTGCTCAATCCGCAACGCACGCTGGAGCGCGGTTACGCCATGGTGATCGACGACAAGGGCCGGCTGGTGCGTGCACCCAAGGATCTGCACGCACGCTCGACCGTGACCGTGCGTCTGGCGGAAGGCACGGCCGAAGTCGGAATCGCCACGGTCCAGGCGACGCTGGAATGATCCGACATGAAAGATCCTTTGCTGTGCTCGGGATGACAAGATCGAGGGTCCCGACGCTTCGAGTGCCCGTCTGAGCGAGGCGGATTCCACCTGACGGGCATTCCAGAAGGCGAAAGCACCTGCCTTTGTAGCTGCCTCAATGCCGGCTGCGCTGCAGGAGAAGCGCATCCGCACTACAATGATGGCTTTCAAAAAAAACATCCTCCTCCTCGATAGAAAGGAATGCCATGGAACATACTCTGCCTCCCCTGCCTTACGCGATGGATGCTTTGCAGCCGCACATCTCCAAGGAAACGCTGGAATACCATTACGGCAAGCACCATCAGGCCTATGTCACCAACCTGAACAATCTCATCAAGGGCACCGAATACGAAAACGCCTCGCTGGAAGACATCATCAAGAAGTCGAGCGGCGGCGTGTTCAACAACTCCGCCCAAGTGTGGAACCACACCTTCTTTTGGAACTGCATGAAGCCCAACGGCGGCGGCGCCCCGGCCGGCGCACTGGCCGACGCCATCAATGCCAAGTGGGGTTCCTTCGACAAGTTCAAGGAAGAATTCACCAAGTCGGCAATCGGCAACTTCGGTTCCGGCTGGACCTGGCTGGTCAAGAAAACCGACGGCAGCGTCGACATCGTCAACACCTCCAACGCCGGCACCCCGCTGACCAGCGCCGACAAGCCGCTGCTGACCTGCGACGTCTGGGAGCATGCCTATTACATCGATTACCGCAACGCGCGCCCGAAGTTCGTGGAAGCGTTCTGGAATGTCGTGAACTGGGACTTCGTCGCCAAGAACTTCGCCTGATTCCCTGAGTGCCGGCGCGCAGGCGCCGGCCGCTCGGAGCGCGATTCGCCCAAGCCCGCCGCCATTGCGCCGCGGGCTTTTTTGTGTCCGCTCGATCGGCACATTGCGGCAGATCCCTACCGTCATGGCGATGCATAACTTTCGAACCCTCATTGCCACCTGCATGTATATTTCATCGAAGCGCTGCGCTGACCATGTTTGATTGGAATCCGGTCAGCGCCCTGTCCGGGGCCGCCGCTCGCCGTGCAGGCGCAGCTTCGAACGAAGACAAGGCCGCAAGCAACTGTAAAGCGGGAAAAATGGCGGCGCGGGTTCGCAAACCTTGATTTCCTGCGCTAAAATCCGTCAACCCGGATTGACATATGGCTCCGACGAAGAACAACTTGAGACATTTGCTGATGCAGCGCTCCGAATGGTTCGAGGAACGCGTGCTGCAAGAAGCGGAAAAGCACGGCTACGGCTTCGTCACGCCGTCGATGAACCGGCTGTTCGCGCACATGCGCCACCGCCCGATCAGCATTTCGGACCTTGCGCGCTCGCTCGGCATATCGCGCCAGGCTGCCCATCAGACCCTGAACGAGGCGATGCGCCACGGCTTGGTGGAGCTGGTTCATTTCGAAGGAGACAAGCGCGTCAAGCTGGTACGCTTCAGCGACAAGGGCTTCCAGATGTCGGCAATTGCCGCCAAGACGATCGCCAGGATCGAACAGGAACTGGCCTCCCACATCGGGGAGGAAGATATGCAGACGCTGCGCCGCATTCTCGACAAGCCCTGGTAATGCCGTCGCGGCGCACATAAGGCCCGAGGCGCTCTCCCGCTTCTTCCCTCATTCCCCCTGATTTTTGCTGCCTCAACCTGGTCGTCAGGTTCGGTTGACAAGTCCAAAACGTCAATTTATATTGACATTTCGCCCGACCGGCGCCCCCGGCCGCGTCTGGCCACACGATTACATCAACAAGCTGCGAAAAGCAGCGATCATCCTCAACTTGGACCCATGGAGACCTCATGAAACTCACCAAGATCTTTGCCTTGCTGTGCGCCGCCGGCGTCACCACCTTCTCGTACGCCCAATCCGCCAAACCCATCTCCGATGACGTTGTGAAGATCGGTGTGATGACCGACATGTCCGGCGTGTACTCTTCCGGTGCTGGCCGAGGCAGCGTGCGGGCCGTGGAAATGGCGATCCAGGATTTCGGCGGCAAGGTGCTCGGCAAGCCGATCGAACTGGTTTACACCGACCACCTGAACAAGGCGGACGTCGGCGCCGCCAAGGCGCGCGAATGGTTCGACACCGGCAAGGTCGACATGGTGCTCAACTTCGCCAACTCCTCGGTCGCCGTTGCCGTGCAAAAGCTGGCCGCCGAAAAGAAGCGCATCACGATCAGCACCGCCGGCGGCACTGTGGCGCTGACCCAGCAGGAATGCTCGCCCTACGGTATCAGCTATGCCTATGACACCTACTCGCTGGCCGCGGCGACCGCCAACGCTCTGGTAAAGGAAGGCCACAAGAACTGGTTCTTCATCACCGCCGATTACACCTTCGGCCAGACGCTGGAGCGAGATGCGCGCAACATCATCGAGAAACTGGGCGGCAAGGTGGTGGGTTCGGTGAAGCATCCGCTGAATGCTTCCGACTTTTCCTCCTTCATCGTGAGCGCGCAAACGGCGAAGCCGGACGTGGTGGTGCTGGCCAATGCCGGCGGCGATACCACCAATGCGATCCGCTCCATCCGTGAATTTGGCCTGGTGAAGAACAGCAAGCCGGTCATCGCCGGCATGGTGGTCCTGGTCGGGGATATCAAGGCGCTTGGCCTTGAAGCCGCTCAGGGCGTGCAGTACACCGACCCGTTCTACTGGGACTACGACCAGCAGACGCGCGAGTGGTCGCAGCGCTTCTACAAGGTGCACAACGCCATGCCTTCGTTCGCCCAGGCCGGCGATTATTCCGCCACTATTCAATACCTGAAGGCGGTAGAAGCGGCCGGCACCGACGATCCGGATGCCGTGATGAAGAAGCTGCGGGAAACCAAGTTCAACGACTTCTTCCTGCGCAACGCCTACCTGCGTCCCGACGGCCGCATGATTCGCGACATGTACCTGGCCGAAATCAAGAAGCCATCCGAGTCCAAGGGCGAATGGGATCTGGCCCGCGTCAAGCGCGTGGTCCCCGGCGAGGAAGCCTTCATGCCGCTGTCGCAGAGCAGCTGCCCGCTGGTCAAAAAATAAGCCGCGTCCGCAACGGAGAAACGAGGAAGCCCCATGCAAAGCACGATGATGCAGATGCCGCTCTCGATCAGCCATATCCTGGAGCGGGGAAACCAGCTGTTCGGCAAGCGCGAAGTCGTCTCGCGCCGGCCCGACAAGTCGCTGCACCGGACGACCTACGCCGAGATTTATCAGCGTAGCCGGCAACTGGCCGCAGCCCTTGTCGCCGCCGGCATCCGCCCGGGCGACCGCGTGGCGACCTTGATGTGGAACCATGCCTGGCACCTGGAAGCCTATTACGGCATCCCGGCCGCCGGCGCGGTCCTGCATACGGTAAACCTGCGTCTCGGACCGGACGACCTCGCCTACATCATCGAGGATGCGCAGGACCGCATCCTCCTGGTCGACGATGTCCTCCTGCCCTTGTACGAAAAGGTGCGCGACCGGGTCAAGCTGGAACGCGTCATCGTCGTGCCCTCAAGCGGCAACTCGGTGCCGGCGGGTTACGAGAGCTACGAAGACTTCATCAAGCTCGATGCATCGGGCTTCCGTTATCCGGAACTGGATGAAAACGCGGCCTGCGGGCTGTGCTACACCTCCGGCACCACCGGCCGCCCCAAGGGCGTGGCGTTCTCGCACCGCTCGACGGTGCTGCACGCCCTGGGCGTGGCCTTGCCGGACAGCCTGGACCTGTCGGTGCGCGACAGCATCCTGGTGGTGACGCCGATGTTCCACGTCAATTCGTGGGGCGTTCCCTATGCGGCGATGATGGTCGGCGCCAAGCAGGTCTTTCCCGGTCCGCACATGGGCGCGCATGATCTGCTCGAACAGATGGAGAAGGAAACGATCACGCTGGCTCTCGGTGTGCCGACCATATGGATGCAGATCCAGCAGGCGCTGGACGCCGAACCGAAGCGCTGGTCGCTCAAGCATGGCATGCGCATGATGGTCGGGGGCTCCGCGGCGCCGGTATCGATGATCGCCGGCTTCGAGAAGCATGGCCTGCGCATCATGCATGGCTGGGGCATGACGGAATTGTCGCCGGTGGGAAGCCTGTCCTGGCTGAAGCCCGAGCATCTGGATCTGCCGGTCGAGCAGCAGTATGAAATCCGCGCCAAGCAAGGCTTGCCCCTGCCCCTGGTTGAACTGCGCGTCATGGGTGAAAACGGCCCGCAAGCCTGGGACGGCAAATCGGTCGGTGAGCTGCAAGCACGTGGACCCTGGGTGACCGGCGGCTATTACAACACGCCGCCCGATCCGGAAAAGGTGACGGCGGACGGCTGGCTGCGCACCGGCGATGTCGCCACCATCGATCCGGAAGGCTACATGCGGATCTCTGACCGCACCAAGGACCTCATCAAGTCTGGCGGCGAATGGATCAGCTCGGTCAACCTGGAAAACGCCATCATGGGCCACCCCGCTGTCGCCGAAGCGGCGGTGATCGCAGTCAAGCATCCGAAATGGGATGAGCGGCCGCTGGCGGTCGTGGTGAAAAAGCCGGGTCATGACGTCAGCGTCGAGGAGTTGCGGCAGTTCCTGAGCGGCCAGATGGCGAAGTGGCAGATCCCCGACGACTGGGCGTTCATCGATGCCATTCCACGCACTTCCACCGGCAAGTTCCTGAAGACCAAGCTGCGCGAGGACTTCAAGGACTGGGTTTCGCATACGCCGAGCTGAGAATGCAATCGTAATCGCCTTTCCCAATAAAAAAACGCCTCGATATTCGAGGCGTTTTTTCTTGTTGCATCCCGGTTCTCCAGAGAGGACCGGGACAGACCACGCACGACTTACTGCTTGCGGCCGAGGAAGCCGGCCACTACCGCTGCACCGGAACCGTTCGACAGCCGGAATGCGCCGCCGATTTCCGCCGGGCCGGTGCCGGAGCTGCCGGTCGTTACTACCGGGCCGAAGTAGCGAGCGCTCAGACCACCTTGCAGCGAACCAGTCACTGCGCCGGTCATGTAGTTGGCGACATTGGTACCGGCGG
>JAEWBA010000299.1 GCA_023391395.1 Pseudomonadota bacterium | reverse complement strand
CATTCCAGCGCAGCGAATTCGAACTGGATGGCGTCACCGGCAAGCTCAAGGTGCACTTTGGTCCGGATGCCGCCCACTTCGAGCGCGCCATGCAGCAGGCGGTCTATCGCGACGGCAGCGTGGTCGCCGTCGGCGCCGCGCATTGATGGCCTGGTTCGGCCGGCCCGGACGCAGCGGCGCGCACAGCCGCGCCGAAGGGCAGGCCGGCGAGGACGAGGCCCTGGCCTATTTGCAGGAGCGCGGCCTCGCGCTGGTGGAGCGCAATTTCCTCTGCAAGAGCGGCGAGATTGACCTCATCATGCGCGAGGGCGCCTGCCTGGTATTCGTCGAAGTCAGGAAGCGCGCCGATGCCCGCCATGGCGGCGCCGCCGCCAGCGTGACGGCCGCCAAGCAGGCGCGCCTCACCTTGGCGGCTCAGCGTTACCTGCAACGCTATCCGGCACCGCCGGCCTGCCGCTTCGATGTGATCGCCATCGAAGGCAAGGACATCCACTGGCTGAAAAACGCGATCGAAGCATGACGGTCGTGTGCTCTATAATCGCCAACTGCAATCGCGCCGCATCGACGGCGTTCATGACCGCGTCACATCGAACTTTCATAATCCACCACGGAGTCGGAAAGCGGATGCGCGGCCTCCCTGTCAGGCGCTCCGTGCGCCATCGAATGGATCAAGCATGAACAAGCAACGCATACTCGCGCACTTCCAGGAAAGCGCGGACTTGAAGACCAGGGCCGCTGCCGAATTGGCCCAGCCGATTGAACAAGCCGTGGAACTTATGTTTTCCGCATTGTCTAACGGCAACAAGATTCTCGCATGCGGCAATGGCGGCTCGGCCGGCGACTGCCAGCACTTCGCCGCCGAGCTGGTAGGACGCTTCGAGCGCGAACGCCTGCCGCTGCCGGCGCTGGCCCTGACCACGGACACCTCGATCCTGACCGCGGTCAGCAACGACTACAGCTACAACGAGATCTTCAGCAAGCAGGTACAGGCCTTCGGCCAGTCCGGCGACGTGCTGCTGGCCATCTCCACCTCCGGCAATTCGGCCAATGTGTTGGCGGCGGTGGATGCAGCCCTGGAGCGCGACATGCGCATCGTGGCGCTGACCGGCAAGGGTGGTGGCGCGATCGCGCGGCGCCTCACCGATGCGGACGTGCACATCTGCGTGCCGCACGACCGCACGGCGCGGATACAAGAAGTGCATTTATTGACGATTCATTGTCTGTGCGACGGCATCGACGTCGCTTTGTTTGGGGAGGATGTGAATGAGTAAATGGCGCATTAGCCGCCCGCTGGCGGCGATTCTGCTGTGCGGTGCAGTAGTCACCAGCCTGCAGGGCTGCGTGGAAATGATGGTCGGCTCCGCCGTCGTGGGATCGCTGGCAGCGTCGGATCGCCGTACCTTCGGTGCGCAGACCGAGGATCGCGGCATCGTGCTCAAGGGAGAAACCCGCGTGGCCAACCTGGTCGGCAGCGCCGGTCACGTCAACGTCAATAGCTTCAACCGCAAGGTGCTGCTGACTGGCGAAGTGCGCGACGAAGCGATGAAACAGGCGGTCGAACGCGAAGTCGGCGCCATCGACGGCGTCGCATCCATCGTCAACGACCTGGCCGTCATGGGCAACTCCAGCCTGACCTCGCGCTCCAACGACACGCTCATTACCGGCAAGGTCAAGGCGGCCTTCGTCGATTCCAAGGAATTGTATGCGAACTCGGTCAAGGTCGTCACCGAGCGTGGCGTCGTCTATCTGATGGGCCTGGTCACGCAGCGCGAAGGCCAGCTTGCCGCCGACATTGCGCGCAGCGTAAGCGGCGTGCAAAAGGTGGTGAAGGTGTTCGAGTATATTTCCCAGGATGACCTGAAGCGCATGCAGGAGACGCCGGAGCAGCAGCAGAGCAAGCAGTAAGGCGTCTGACAAAAAGGAAAGGCCCGCGTCGTCGAAACGGCGCGGGCCTTTTTCTTTGCGTATTCAGGCTTGGTCCTGTTCCAGCTCCATCATCAGCATCTTGCTGGTTCGTTTCAGGTGGCTGCGCAGCAGGGCGGTTGCCAGAGTCGCATCGCCCTCCGATATCGCTTCCATCAGCGCCGCATGTTCATCCTTGTGCTTGCGCCGGTCGGTCCAGGCCGGTGTGAGCATGCTAAGACTCAGATAGCGGCTGGATTGCTCGACCAGCATGTCGGAAATCCGCATCAGCCACGGAGAGTCGCAGGCGGAAAGCAACGAACGGTGGAAGGCGCGATGGCAGCGCTCCCAGTTCGGATTGAGGACATTGTCGCGCCCCGGCGGCTCTTCCAGCATCATTTCGTCGAAGGATTTCCTTACGCTGGCGAGCCAGCTTTCGTCCCCTTTCGCCATCGAAAGCTGCAAACCCAGGGACTCCAGCTCGCAGCGCATCATGAGGATGTCAAGCCAATCCTTGCGCGAAATCGGGGCCACCCGGTAGCCCTTGTATTCGGCCAGAACGACCAGTTCGTCGGCGGCCAGGCGCGACAGGGCTTCCCGCAAGGGGCTATAGCCCGCTTTATAGATTTCGCTTAACTCATCGAGATGCAGGCGCTGTCCGGGCATGAAGCTGCCCTTCAGGATGTCGCTGCGCAAGCGCGCCAGGACATCGGAGGTGCGGGTCCGCAGGCTTTTCCCTCTCTCCGACTTTTCCGCCTCGGGTGCCGATTCGTTCGGAATTGCTTTCTCTGCAGCGGGAAAATTCATTTGCGCGTAGTCCTTACTTCACTCGTTGGGATTGTATCTGAGGGCGCTCTCCCGGCCGGCGGCGCCAGGCTTTTGCCGTGCCGATTGTCGCCCATATTTTCGAAAATCATTGAAGCAAACCCGGCAAAAGCGCGGAATTCACCCCGAAAACGCTTTGGGGAAATGACGATTTTCGAATACTATAATTTTTAACAACTGTGGCATTCAGAAAAAGGCATCCAATGAGACTATTTGCATACGAAATAGAAGGGGTCGCGC
>JAEWBA010000161.1 GCA_023391395.1 Pseudomonadota bacterium | reverse complement strand
TTCCTGAGCAGGAAAGGATTGATCGCGCCGAAGGCGGATGCGGAGGGATTCGAGCTTACGGAGCGCGGGCGCGAGTCGCTGGCGGACATCGAGGCGCGCGAAAGCAAGCAGAAGTAAGGGGTGCCGTTATACCTCCGCGAGCACCCGCAGCAAACGTAGGGTGCGCTCCGCGCACCATCTCATCGACTGCTACCTTCTATCGGTGCGCAAAGCGCACCCTACCTGTTCGAAGCAAGCGTACGGTATGCTCCGCGCACCATTTCATCGACCTTTTGATTCAGTGGTGATGACCATGCTCGCCATGCACGTGGCCATGCGCGATCTCTTCGGCGCTGGCGGCACGCACGCTTAACACTTCCACGCCTACGCGCAAGGCCTTGCCGGCCAGCGGGTGATTGCCGTCAAGCATGACCTGATCGCCCTTGATCTTGACCACGGTGAAAACCTGTTCGTGCCCGGCATCGGTATAGCCGCGCAGTGTGCCGCCGACTTTGACGCCCGGCGGAAAATCCTTCTTCGAAATCGTACGCAACAGGCTTTCATCGCGCGGGCCAAACGCGTCTTCAGGGGCAAGATTCAAGGTAGCTTTGAAACCGGCTTCCTGCCCTTGCAGGGCCGCTTCCAATTTGGGGAACAGATTGTCGTAACCGCCGTGCAGATAGGCAACCGGGGTTTTGCCGTTCTGGATAACCTTCCCGGTACTCTCGGCAATGGTCAAACGCAGAGTTACGGCAGTGTCCTTGTCAATTTTCATGGTCTTCTATTGGATTGAGGGTTCGGAATTCAGTGCAGGCAGCAATATAAATCAAATGAAGCCGTCTCGAGGCGTATACAGGTCAAGTGCGGCCTTAATTGCCAGCATCATCCTTGGGCGCTTTGAAAAGATCCTCGAGCGCCTGCGATTTCCCTTGAGGCTGCACCCGCCCCTGGCGGCCCGCGTATTCTTCTTCGATGTTGTCGCGGTAGTAGCTCCAGGCCGCGCCTGACGTCGACAATTTGCGCCACACATCCTCGCCGACGTCCGAGTAATCGATGGCGCTGCCATCGTCGAACTCGACCCGCAGGATACGTTCCCGCCTATCGTAGCCGATCGCCCGGAGCTTTCCGGCGTGGATCTTTTTCATTTCCATGATTGCCTCCATATGCGGTGAGGAATAAGGGTCAGAGTATTAATACCTATGCGGTACGCAACTGATTTTCTTCGAATTGGTGCGCGGAGCGCACCCTACGATTGCCAGTTCAAGCCCCTGCCGCACTAATCCGATGTTCCGAGGATGAAGTGATGTTTAACATGTCCAGGAATGAGGATGCAAAGTTGCGTCCGCTATTGAAGTGCCAGGTAGCATAGCGAATCCCAACTCCACCTCCCGGCGAGAATTGATGAGACATAGCGAACGACACAGAACACATCGAACAGGCTGGCTTCGTGCGGCTGTCCTTGGGGCAAACGATGGAATCATTTCTACTGCGAGCCTTGTACTGGGCGTGGCGGCTGCCGGTGCAAGCACGCAATCCATCCTCCTTGCGGGTGTTTCCAGCCTTGTCGCTGGTTCCATGTCGATGGCCGCCGGCGAATACGTCTCGGTCAGCTCACAGGCTGATACCGAGCGCGCAGATCTGGAGCGGGAAGGCAAGGAACTGGCTGCGAATCCCGCGCAGGAGCATGAAGAACTGGTGTCGATCTATGTCCGCCGCGGACTGGATAGATCGTTGGCATCAACCGTTGCCACCCAACTGATGAACCATGATGCGCTGGCGGCGCATGGAAGAGACGAGCTTGGCATCACCGATGCCATGGCGGCGAGGCCGGTCCAGGCCGCATTGGCCTCTGCGGCCACCTTTGCCGCTGGAGCCGTACTTCCCTTGCTGATGGTTCTGGTCCTTCCAAGTGCGGCACTGCTGTGGGGCCTGGGAGGCAGCTCGCTCCTGTTCCTGGCGCTGTTGGGCCTGCTGGCGGCTCGCGCAGGTGGCGCACCGGTGTTCGCGTCGGTATCTCGCGTTTCATTCTGGGGCGCGTTGGCGATGGGCTTGACTGCAGCCGTAGGCTCATCATTCGGCGTGTCTGCATAAGGAGCTTCGTGGCGGCTCGCGTGACTGAACTGCTAGAACGTGTGGCTCGCTCCTAGTGCGAATCCTGTGACCGTCCGCGTCGATCTTTCATGGTAGACATCGGCATACAGGTTCGTACGCTTGGAAAGCGGATGAACATACCCCAGGCCAAGCTTCTGATTCCCATTCTCGCTATGGCGTCCGTAGCCGACGCGGACCGTATCGGCGCCGAGCGCATAGGTCGCCGCAATGACGGCCAGGCGTTCTGAAACCGTCGTGAGATTGGTACGTGCATAAGAACCCATCAGGGTCAGGCTGCCAACTGCGTACGATGCTCCAACGAAATAGATGTGCTCGCTATTCTGGTTGCGCTCATACGACAACATCGCTTTGATGGCGCCCTTGTCGAAGTTAAGCGCGGTGCCTATGTTGCGTGTCCTTGCCGCCGCATCCTTTGCCACTTGGCCGGCAATGGATAGCTGGAATCCGGCAAAGTCGGGCGAATCGTAAAAGACACCATTAGCGATACGGGAGAGGTTGGCGAAACCAAGGGCAACATCATTCACTCCGTCGCTTGAGTAGCTTCCGGTCTGATAGGCAGCGAGAGAGGCATTGAAGCCGCTGTTGGACCAGGGTTCGAACGCCCAGATACTGTCCCACAAGGGCGTCAAGGCACGCCCCAGGCGCACGCTTCCGACACGCGCGCTGGCCAGGCCGACCGTGCTTTCTCCTTGCCAGAATGTCGAGGGCCGCTCCTGAGCACCCGTCTCGGGGATAAAGCGCGTTTGCAGGTGAAAGGTGGCCGCCAGCCCTCCGCCCAGGTCTTCCGCTCCTTTGATGCCGAGCCAGTTGTTGTAGCCTCGGCCAAGCGTCGCGCCGGTGCCCGTTTCCTTCCTGATGCCGATGTCGATATTCCCGTAGATCGTGACATTCGATTGCGCGTGGGCGACACCACAGAACGCGGCTGCGATGATCGGCATCGCGAGCCCGGCTGTTTTTGCTTTTGCTCGCGGCTTCATCCCCTGCTCACGCTATTTGAACCGTCAAAAGACATATCAGTACTTGATACCTTCTGCTTGCACCAAGCGCTCCATGGCGGTTTCCAGCACACTGCGCGCCTGCCCCGCGGCGTGCCCCAGCTCGCGATGCAATTGCGCGTCTTCGGGATTGCGCGATTCGCATTGCGCGCTGTAACGCTCGAAGCTTCCCACCATAAGCAGGATGTCGGCCAGGTGGCGCGGGCATTCGCAACCGACTTTATTGGCTGAGGTCGAGAGGAAGGTCAGCGCGTCTTCGTCGAAACGTGGAGGAGTCGGCTGCTCTGCAGTTTGATCCTTGATCGCATAGCGCTGCCCTGCCAGGGCGGCCCGGCATAACCACACCAGTTCGCCCAGGTCGGCCGGCACGCGCATGACGAAACAATCCTTGCTGCGCAGCAGGCGGATCGTGGCGCTGGCGCAAAACCGGTACAAGACCACCACCGCCGATGCTTCGGCGGCCTCGCGGGCGGCAATGATGTGCGGCACGGCGGATTCGTCGAGCTCGGACAGCTCGATAACCAGGACTTCCGCGTCGGCGTTGGGCAGGCGCGACAGGGCTTGCTCCAGGTTTGGGCAACTGCATCGGATGTCGAGGTTCAGGCTTT
>JAEWBA010000149.1 GCA_023391395.1 Pseudomonadota bacterium | reverse complement strand
TGGTCCTGGCTGTGGGTGAAGATGGAATTGCTCATGGGCTTGTTCTTGGAGAGGCACGAAAGCAGTTATCATAGCAGTCGTTCATGCATCAAGCCTTGCTCAATCCGAGATCATGCCCAACCCCAACCGAGGCTCGTGCGGCTTCCAGTCCAACGAGTTCGAACAGGAATACTCCCGCCCTTCCAAATCGCAGCTGAAACGCGAAATGACCGCCCTGCAGGATCTGGGGCAGGAACTGGTGGAACAACCGAAGGATCGCGTGATGCGCGTGCCGCTGCCGGAAGACGTGCGCGACGCCATCCTCGAATGCCAGAAAATCCGCGACCATGAAGGCCGGCGCCGCCAGTTGCAATATGTCGGCAAGAAGATGCGCTCGCTGGAAGACGAGGAAATTGCGGCCGTGCGCGCGATGCTCGATAGCTGGAAAGGCGCATCCAAATCCGAAACCGCGGCCATGCACGCGCTCGAGCGACGTCGCGAAAAGCTGCTGGCTGACGACAATGCCCTGACTGAATTGCGGGCGAAGCATCCCGAGCTCGACATGCAGCACCTGCGCACGCTGATCCGCAATGCGCGCAAGGAACAGGCGGAAAACAAGCCGCCCAAGGCCTATCGCGAAATCTTCCAGGTTCTCAAGCAATTGCAGGCATCTGCCGCTGCGCCCGCCTCCGACGAAGGTGACGAGCATGACGAACGTGACGACGAATAAGGATGAAATCCTGATCGGCCTGGTCTCCATTTCCGACCGTGCCTCCAGCGGCGGCTATGAGGACCAGGGCATACCCGCGCTGCACGATTGGCTGTCGGCGGCACTCGCCAGCCCGTGGCGCGCCGAGAAGCGGCTGATCGCGGACGAGCGCTCCGAGATCGAGCGCACCCTGATCGAACTGGTCGACGAAAAGCGCTGCGACCTGATACTGACAACCGGCGGCACCGGGCCGGCACGGCGCGACGTCACGCCGGAAGCGACGCTCTCGGTCGGCACCAAGGAAATGCCCGGCTTCGGCGAACAGATGCGGCAGATCAGTCTGAGATTCGTCCCTACCGCGATCCTGTCGCGGCAGGTAGCGGTGATTCGCGAAACCGCCGATCATGCCGCCCTCATCATGAACTTGCCGGGCCAGCCGAAGTCGATCCGGGAAACTCTGGAAGGTGTGAAGGACGGCGACGGCAAGGTCGTGGTGCCGGGCATCTTCGCCGCCGTCCCCTATTGCATCGACCTGATCGGCGGCCCGTATATTGAAACCCATGAAGCGGTCTGCAAGGCGTTCCGGCCGAAGTCGGCGCTGCGCAAACCCAACTGAACTCCCAAGGACATCAGGAACAGAACATGAATGTGGAAACGATCCAGATTGAAACTGCCCGCAATCCCCAAGCCTCGGTAATCTGGCTGCACGGACTGGGTGCCGACGGCAACGACTTCGTCCCCATCGTCAACGAGCTGGACCTGAACGGCTGCCCGCCGATCCGCTTCGTGTTTCCGCATGCTCCCACCATGCCGGTCACCATCAACAACGGCTACGTCATGCGCGCCTGGTACGACATCCTCGGCACCGACATCGGACGGCGCGAGGATGAAGCGGGCTTGCGCAAGTCGCAGGAACTGGTGGAATACCTGATCGCCGCCGAAAAGGCACGCGGCATCCCTACCCATCGCATCGTGCTCGCCGGTTTTTCGCAGGGCTGCGCGATGACGCTGCAAACCGGCTTGCGCCATCCGGAAAAGCTGGCCGGCCTGCTCTGCCTGTCCGGCTACCTGCCGCTGCACGAAACGGTGACGGCGGAACGCCACAACGCCAACCACGACACGCCCATCTTCATGGCGCATGGCAGCAGCGACCCCGTGATTCCGATCGACCGCGCCGAAAAGTCGCGCGACATGCTGCAAGCCATGGGTTACCAGGTCGAGTGGCATGAATACCCCATGCCGCACTCGGTTTGCATGGAAGAGGTGGAGGCGATTGGGGGGTGGCTTAAGCGGGTGCTGGCTTGAGCTGCACGTAAACGGGAGTACGAACTGCTTTGTCGTGCTAGCGGTTGAATTCACCGGCCGGGAAAGCGCAGCTTGCATCGGTCCGGTGGAATGAGATGTTAGACCGAACAGCTTTCACGTAAACCTGTCTGAAAGGGTGTCACACCTTGCTGAGTTCACGCGCCAGGCCCTCTGACGCTCTGTGGACCGCGACGGCAGCGCCGTTCACTTTGGCGATTCTCTGCGAATATTCGTCGCAGTGAGCTTGCTGTGGTCCGTCGCGCTTGCCGGTGGTCTTGAGAGTCTCCAAGCGTTGCTGCATACCAATTCCCACCCATGTTCGAAATTCAACGACGGCAGCGATGAGCAACGAATGCTTTGCGTCCAACTCTGGTAGATACAGGCTCTGTAGCATCGTCGCAGTATCCAACGGATCCTCATCAGGTGGCTCAGGGGCATCAAAAAAGCGGAACTGCATGTCCTCGGAGAGCCATCGGACACCTCTACCGACAGCTACAACATAGGCCTCCAACTTCTCTCGCTTTACCCAGTAGTGTTTTTCAGCCCGCTCGCCGATATGCTTTATCTCAGTCTTGATTGATTCGCTGAGAGCAGTCGTTTCCTCCAATTGGGTCTTCACGGATTGGAAATCAGCACGTAGGGCGGCGTGTTCTGCTCGCTTGGCGAAATACGTAGCGATATACGCTCCGCCTGCTGAGACGACCGCCGTGATGAGAACAAGGAGAATGTAGAACAACGAATTGCCAAGGATCGTCTGGTTCACGATCTCAGCGGCGAGCGAGCGAATAACGTCAGGTGACATGGTCTAACTCGGCTAGCTGTCTGACTAACACAGCTTCCAAAGAGCGCGAAAAGCCTTAACTGGCATACGTTTCTCCTCAAAGACTGGGAATACAAACAGTAAAAAACAACTGTAAAAACGTCACCAGCTTTATACCACTATCACTTGCCATTTTGAAATCAACTTCAGAACAAAGGCAAACTCTCCTTCCATAAGCGACAAAGGGAGCCATTGGCTCCCTTCGTATTTTCTCCTCTGCAAACCGCTACTTGAAGACCACCGTCTTGTGCCCGTTCAGCAGAATGCGGTGCTCGACAAACCACTTCACCGCGCGCGCCAGCACCACGCATTCGATATCGCGCCCGATGGCGGTCAGCGTATCCGGTCCCATGGCGTGATCGACGCGCTCCACGCCCTGCTCGATGATCGGACCTTCATCCAGGTCGCCTGTGACGAAGTGGGCGGTGGCGCCGATCAGCTTCACGCCGCGCTCATGCGCCTGGTAGTAGGGCTTGGCGCCCTTGAAGCTGGGCAGGAAGGAGTGGTGGATATTGATGGCCTTGCCCTTCCATGCCTCGCAAAGTTCGGGCGAAAGAATTTGCATGTAGCGCGCCAGCACCACCAGGTCGATCTCGTTGGCGTTTGCGATTTCCAGCACGCGCTCTTCCTGCGCGCGCTTGGCCTCGGCGGAGGCGCCGGCAGCCAGCGGCAGGTGGTGGAAGGGGATGTTGTAGCTCGCAGCCAGTTGGTAGAAGTCGGTGTGATTGGAGACGATGGCGGGAATCTCCACCGGCAGCAGGCCGCTCTTGTAGCGGAACAGCAGATCGTTCAGACAGTGGCCGATCTTGGACACCATCAGCATCACGCGCGGCTTCTTGCGCGCATCGTTCAGTTGCGCATTCATGTTCAGCGCGCCCGCCAGCTCGGCGAAATCGGCGCGCAGCACGCTGTCGCCGATCGCCGGATCCTCGGCGGCGAAATGCACCCGCATGAAGAACAACTGCGACTGCGCATCGCCGAACTGGGCCGAATCGATAATGTTGCAGCCATGTTCGGCGAGGAAGCCCGATACGCGGTGAACAATGCCGCGCCGGTCGGGGCAGGACAAGGTGAGGATGTATTCCGGATGCGTCATGGTCTTGTTCGTGAACGAGGAGCGCGGCGGCCCCGGTGAAAGGGCGATATTGTCGCACGCCTTGCCATTTCAAAACAAAAACCCGGCCCACGCCATGCGTGTCCGGGTCTTGG
>JAEWBA010000146.1 GCA_023391395.1 Pseudomonadota bacterium | reverse complement strand
CAGGAGGACTGCTGGTCGGCATCGTGCAAAGCATGATGAGCACCATCTGGCCGCCTGGCGCAAATTTGATGATCTATGTCGCCATGGCTTTGGTTTTGCTGCTGCGGCCGAACGGATTGCTAGGTCGGGCATAAGGAGATCCACTTGAAACATTTGATACATCACCGGTTCACCGTGCTCGCTGCGATCCTTGCGATTGCGCTGCCGATGTTCTTGAAATCGGGATCGCTTGCCACGGAGCTCCTGATATTCGCCATGGCCGCCGTGGCTTGTAATCTCCTGCTTGGCTATGCCGGACTCATGTCCTTCGGACAGGGTATTTTCTACGGCCTGGGAAGCTATACGACCGGCTTGCTGTTGTTGAATTTCGAAGCGCCCCTGCTGGTCACGCTGCTCGGTTCGATTGCGGTCGGTGCGCTCATCGCGGGATTCGTGGGCTGGTTCGCGATCCGCCAGCGCGGGGTCTATTTCGTGATGCTGACTCTGGCTTTCTCGCAGATGTTCTACTTTCTTGCGTATTCCTTGAAGGACATCACCGGCGGCGACAATGGTCTTCTCGGCATCTCTCGTCCCAACCTCGAGATTTTTGGGAAAACCGTATTCGACGTCTCTAGTCCGTGGCAATACTACGGCTTCGTAGCCATCGTCTTTCTCGTCGTTTTCGTGTTGATGCAAAGCCTGTCCCAGTCGAAGTTCGGGCGAACCCTGCTGGCAATCCGGGATAACGAGGCGCGTGCCACGGCAGTCGGTTACAACGTCAAGGCGTTCAAGCTGGCGGCCTTCGTCGTATCGGGGGCCGTTACCGGATTGGCCGGAGGTCTGCATGCCATGCTGGCCGGGATCGCGCCCTTGTCCAGCATCGAGTATCACGTCAGCGAAATGATCCTGCTGATGACGGTCATTGGCGGAACCGGCAACCTCTTTGCCTCCGTGATCGGTGCCGCCGCCTATATCCTTGCCGCCGACTGGCTGGCTTCGATCTGGCCGCGATGGATGATGTTGCTGGGATTCCTGCTCATCGCCGTGACCTTGTATATGCAAAAGGGCATATGGGGCCTGCTGGAGCGGATTGGCAACGCCATCTACCAGCGCAAGGACAAGATTCCATCTGAGACACTCGAGGCAGGTAAGGAGCAGGCATGAATGCGCTTCAATCTGACCGGGCGCTGCTGCAAGCGCGCTCGGTGACCAAGAAATACGGTGATTTCACGGCAGTTTCGGGAGTCGATCTGAACGTCATGAAAGGCACGATCCACTCCGTTATCGGACCAAACGGCGCGGGCAAGACAACCTTGTTCCATACGCTCACCGGCACGGTGCCGATCACAGGCGGCAGCATTCTGATCGACGGCGAGGAAATCAGCGCTCTGCCCGGGTATAAAAGGGTGCAGCGCGGCCTGGCGCGCTCGTTCCAGGTTACCAGCCTATTCCAAAGCCTGTCTGTCCGGGAAAACCTCCGAACCGCAGCCCAGGGCCGCAATCCCTGGGACGTTCTGCTGGGATGGCGCAGCGCCGTTCGCGACGATGCCATAGCGGCGCTCGTGGACGAGCTGCTGGACAGGTTCAAACTGGTGCGGGTGGCCGACCGTGCCGCCGGGCTGTTGTCGCACGGGCAGCAACGTCGCCTCGAAGTGGCCATGGCGCTCTCTGCACGACCCAAGCTCATTCTGTTGGACGAGCCCACCTCGGGGATGGGTGTGGACGATATCAAGGAGATGAAGGAACTCATCTTCGAGCTCAAGCAGGAGGGTTACGCGGTCCTGCTGATCGAACACAACATGGATATCGTCATGGGCATTTCCGACACCATCACGGTGATGCAACTGGGGCGCGTGCTGGTGGAGGGAACGCCGGAATCCATCCGCACCGATGAACGCGTGCGCGCCGCATACCTCGGCAACATGATTACAGGAGGTCGCCAATGACTACCGATACCGTGCTGGAAGTGGTGGATGTGCATAGCCACTACGGAAAGAGCCATGTCTTGCAGGGCGTTTCCTTGACGGTGAAAGCGGGAGAGGTCGTCACGCTCCTCGGCCGGAACGGCGCAGGGAAGACGACTACCTTCAAGAGCATCGTCGGGCTGCTGGCGCCGTCCCAGGGAAAAGTCATCTTTCAAGGGAAGGACATTACCGGACGGGAGCCGTTTCAAATCTCCGCCAAGGGGCTCTGCCTGGTGCCCGAACACCGAGGCATCTTCGGCTTGCTCACTGTCGAAGAGAACCTTACCTTCGCCGCGCGTCGGTCTTCGCCGTGGCAGCTGGCCGACGTCTACCGCATCTTTCCGCGTCTCAAGGAACGCCGCAAGAACGGCGGCGCCCAGCTTTCGGGTGGAGAGCAGCAAATGCTCGCGATCGCGCGTGCGCTGATGAACCACCCGAAGCTATTGCTGCTTGACGAACCGGTTGAAGGGCTGGCTCCGGTTATCGTGGAAGAAATCGTTGATCAGTTGAAGCAAATCCAGTCCACCGGAATGCCGATCGTGCTGATAGAACAAAACCTGGAAGTATGCTGCCAATTGGCGGCACGGCATTACATCCTTGAGCAGGGCAGGGTGGCGTACACCGCGGATAACGATGTTTTTGTCAACGATCATGCCGCGAAGGACCGCTACCTGGGTGTGAACGTCATGGCATAGCGTACCGCGGTACTCGGCGCCATACCCGTTCGATACCTGCGCGCCGGGGCGCGGCTTCTACGCCGATGCCGCAAAACGGTTAGGCCGGGGCGAAGCCGGCCTTAGCTCATTCTTCAGCCGCGTGAGACGAAGCGCAAGATGGATTTCTGCCACTCTTCCATCCGTGTCCCACGGGCCCAGCAATTTTCTGATCATTTCTAAGCGGTTGTGCAATGTGTTGGCATGGATCTGGAGCACTCCTGCCGTAGCGCGGGCATTCTGCATATTGTCCAGATAGGCGTGCAAGGTATCGGCGAGTTGGGTGTTCCGCCTGGCGTCATAGTCGATCAGCTGGCCGATGATGGAATCGATGGTCGCCTCCAGTTCTTCGGCACT
>JAEWBA010000103.1 GCA_023391395.1 Pseudomonadota bacterium | reverse complement strand
CACCGAAAACGATTCCGCTTCCCCGTAGAGAATTTTCATGCCCGACGCCCTCACTCTTTCCGGCAGCCTGTTCATGGTGGTAGCGCCTTCGGGCGCCGGAAAATCGACGCTCGTCAATGCCCTGCTGGCGCAGGAACCCAGCATCAAGCTGTCCATCTCCTACACCACCCGCCCGCCACGCCCCAGCGAGCAGCACGGGCGCGAATACTATTTCACCTCGATCGAGGATTTTCTCGCGCGTCGCGAGGCCGGGGAATTTTTGGAGTCCGCCGAAGTCCACGGTAATTACTACGGGACATCGCGACTTCTGATCGCCGCGCAGATGAAAGCCGGTACCGATGTTCTGCTGGAAATCGACTGGCAAGGCGCGCAGCAAGTAAAGAAGCAGTTTCCGGAGGCGGTCGGCATCTTCATCCTGCCGCCCTCCATCGCGGCATTGGAAGAGCGTCTGACCAAGCGGGGCCAGGACGATCCGCATGTGATTACCCGCAGAATTCTGGCTGCCGGAGGCGAGATCGCTCACGCGCCGGAGTTCGAATATGTTATTATTAATCAAGAGTTTGCGACCGCTTTATCGGACTTGACTGCAATTGTCAAAGCGACCCGTTGCCGTTTCGCGCAACAAGCCGCCCGCAACGCCTCCCTGTTCGCTCAACTGGGCATCCATGCCCCCTTGGGCTGATTTGTATTTTTATCCGGAGTATCCATGGCCCGCATCACCATCGAAGATTGCCTCAAACAGATCCCCAACCGTTTTCAGCTCACCCTGGCTGCCACTTATCGTGCACGCCAATTGCTGCAAGGCCATACGCCCAAGGTCGAAGCCAAGGACAAGCCGACGGTGGTGGCCCTGCGCGAAATCGCCGATGGGAAAGTCGGCCTTGAAATGCTGAAGAAGGTACCAAGCTAAACGTTGTTCCCGGGCCATTCCTTGAAGCCCGGGCGTTTTGCTTCGCCATGCGGCTGATATGCTTACGTTATGAGCCTGACTCCCGCAGATCCCACCGTATCAGCCCCCTTCCATAGCCGGGCGGCATCCGATCGCCCCCTCTCCCGGAATACCGAGCCCTTCCTTCAGGCCGGTGCCCCAACCCATGATGGCGTAGTGTCTGTCGCCCTGCTCAGTTCCAAGCTTGCCGAATACCTGACACCTTCCGAACTGGTCAAGGTGCGGGAGGCTTACCGCTTCTCCGACGAAATGCACCTGGGGCAGATGCGCAAGTCGGGCGAGCCCTATATTTCCCACCCCATCGCTGTCGCCGAAATCTGCGCCGACTGGAAGCTCGATGCGCAGGCGATCATGGCCGCGCTGCTGCACGACGTGATGGAGGATCAGGATGTCAAGAAGGAAGAGCTGATCGAACGCTTCGGCGCCCCCGTCGCGACGCTGGTGGACGGGCTCTCCAAGCTCGACAAGCTCGAATTCCAGAGTCAGATCGAGATGCAGGCGGAAAACTTCCGCAAGATGCTGCTGGCCATGGCCCGCGATGTCCGGGTCATTCTCGTCAAGCTGGCCGACCGCCTGCACAACATGCGCACGCTGGGCGCGATGTCGGCGGAAAAGAAGCGCCGTATCGCCCGCGAGACCATGGAAGTCTACGTGCCGATCGCGCATCGGCTCGGCTTGAACAATATCTACCGCGAGCTGCAGGATCTGGCCTTCGCCCATCTCTATCCGGTGCGCTACAAGACGCTGGCCAAGGCCATCAAGGCGGCGCGCGGCAACCGGCGCGAACTGGTCAGCAAGATCCTGGATTCGGTGACCAGCACGCTGGCGGCTGCCGGCATCCATGCCCAGGTGTATGGGCGCGAGAAGACTCTGTTCGGCGTTTACCGCAAGATGCGCAACAAGCGCCTGTCATTTTCGCAGGTGCTCGACGTCTATGGCTTCCGGGTGGTGGTCGACAGCTTTGCCGACTGCTATGTGACGCTCGGCACCCTGCATGCGCTGTACAAGCCGATGCCGGGCAAGTTCAAGGATTACATCGCGATTCCCAAGCTGAACGGCTATCAGTCGTTGCATACCACGCTGATCGGCCCTTACGGGACGCCGGTCGAATTCCAGATCCGCACCCAGGAAATGCACCACGTCGCCGAGTCCGGCGTTGCGGCGCACTGGCTGTACAAGAACGAGGAAGCCAGCCTGTCGGACCTGCAGCAACGCACGCACGCCTGGCTGCAGTCGCTGCTCGACATACAGAAGCAGACCGGCGATTCGGCGGAGTTCCTGGAACACGTCAAGGTCGACCTGTTCCCGGATTCGGTCTATGTGTTCACGCCGAAGTCGACAATCATTGCGCTGCCGCGCGGCGCCACCGTTCTCGACTTCGCCTATACCATCCATACGGACATCGGCGACACTGCCATCGCCGCCAAGGTCAATCACGAGCACGTGGCGCTGCGTACCGAGCTGGCGAATGGCGATATTGTCGAAATCATCACCGCGCCCTCCTCGCGGCCCAACCCGAACTGGTTGAGTTTCGTGCGCACCGGCAAGGCGCGCTCGGCAATCCGCCACCATCTGCGCACCGTGAATCTCTCCGAATCGACGGAGCTCGGCAAGCGGCTGCTGGCGCAAGCCTTGACGCCCTTGAATATCGATCCTGCCCTTCCCGACTCGGTATCGGAAAAGCTGCTGAAGGAATCGAGCGCCAAGTCCCTGGACGAACTGTATGCCGACATCGGCGTCGGCAAACGCATGGCGCCGCTGGTGGCGCGCCACATCCGCGGCCTGATGG
>JAEWBA010000074.1 GCA_023391395.1 Pseudomonadota bacterium | reverse complement strand
GACCTATACCGCAGAGGTATACCGCAATGCCCGTGCCGGCGAGGATGCATCGCGCATCACGCCACTGCGCGTGCTGGAGGAAAAGAATGGCAGCAAGTTGATGCTGCAAGCCTTGTCCAACGGCCCGACGCTGGCCTTCAAGGACATGGCCATGCAATTGCTGGGCAACTTGTTCGAATATGCACTCGCCAAGCAGGATGCCGAACTCAACATCCTGGGCGCGACCTCGGGCGATACCGGCAGTGCGGCGGAATATGCGATGCGGGGCAAGAAGGGAGTCCGCGTCTTCATGCTGTCGCCGCACCGGAAGATGAGCGCCTTTCAGACCGCGCAGATGTTCAGCCTGCAGGACCCGAACATCTTCAACATCGCCGTCGAAGGCGTATTCGACGATTGCCAGGACATCGTGAAGGCGGTTTCGAACGACCTTGAATTCAAGGCGCGCCAAAAGATCGGCACCGTCAATTCGATCAACTGGGCGCGTGTGGTGGCGCAAGTGGTGTACTACATCCGCGGCTACCTCGAAGCGACCACCAGCAACGATCAGAAGGTCTCCTTCACCGTCCCTTCCGGCAATTTCGGCAACATCTGCGCCGGCCATATCGCACGCATGATGGGCGTGCCCATCGACAAGCTGGTGGCGGCGACAAACGAGAACGATGTGCTGGACGAATTCTTCCGCACCGGCGTCTACCGCGTGCGCAAGTCGGCGGAAACCTATCACACTAGCAGCCCCAGCATGGACATCAGCAAGGCGTCGAACTTCGAGCGCTTCGTCTACGACTTGCTCGGCCGCGACGCCGCGCGCGTGAATGCCTTGTTCAAGAAAGTGGAGACGCAAGGGGGTTTCGACCTGTCCGGCAAGCCGGGCAGCGATGGCGATGAGTTCGCCAAGGTCGCGCAATACGGTTTTGCGTCCGGCAAGTCGGTGCATGCAGAACGTGTCGCCACCATCCGCGACGTACAAGAGAAGTACGACATCACCATCGATACCCATACTGCTGACGGCGTCAAGGTCGCGCGCGAGCATCTGGCGCCGGGCGTGCCGATGATCGTGCTGGAAACTGCGCTGCCGGCGAAATTCAATGAGACCATTCGCGAAGCGCTGGGCCGCGATGCCGAGCGTCCGGCCGGTTTCGAGAATATCGAGGCGCTGCCGCAGCGCTTCGAGGTGATGGCGCCGGATGTGGCACAGGTGAAAGCCTATATCGCCCTCCACACGGGTATGTAAGGCATGCTGTTCCGGGTCCTTTGCCCGGCCTTACCCGCGACATTCTGATCATCCTGTGATTCCGAGGCAAAGCTGAGGAATCACAGAGATAAACTAAGATGCAGAGTGGCGGCAAATTGTGTCATTGCGAGAGTGTCCTTTGGGGCTCAGCCAGGAGTCCCGAAGGTCCGGGGACGATCGAGGGATGAGATCCCTCGGCTTTGCCTCGGAATGACAATGCGGCCACCTTGGTACGACAATGTGAAAGCGCCATGGCTGAAAAGAAACCGATGCTGAGCGTGGCTGAAGCGCTCGATTTTCTTCTTTCGGCGGCGCGGCCGATCGCCGATGCCGCAACCCTGCCGACGCTGGACGCCAACGGCCGCGTGTTGGCCGCCGATCAGTTCTCGCAATTGGATGTGCCCCCCGCCGACAATACGCAAATGGATGGCTACGCGGTGCGCGCCGCTGACTGTGCGAGCGGCAACGCGATTCTTCCGGTATCGCAGCGCATCCCGGCCGGTCATGTCGGTCAAGCTTTGCAGCAAGGCACTGCCGCGCGTATCTTTACCGGCGGCCTGATTCCCGCTGGCGCAGACGCGGTGGTGATGCAGGAGGCGTGCGAAACGCAGGGCGACAGCGTGAGCATTCGACATGTACCGCGTGCCGGCGATTGGATACGACGCCGCGGCGAGGACATCCGCGCCGGCAGCGTGATCCTGCCTGCCGGCACGCGATTGCGCGCACAGGAACTGGGGCTGGCGGCCTCGGTCGGGCTGGCTGTGCTGCCGGTGGTGCGCAAGCCGCGTGTCGCGGTGTTCTTCACCGGCGACGAACTGGCGATGCCGGGCGAAGCCCTGAAGCCGGGCGCCATTTACAACTCCAACCGCTTTATCCTGCGCGGCCTGCTAGAAAACCTGGGCTGCGAAATCACGGATTTCGGCATCGTCCCGGATACGCTGGAAGCTACGCGCGAGACCCTGCGCCAAGCCGCCGCCGGACATGACCTGATTCTCACTTCCGGCGGTGTCTCGGTCGGTGAGGAAGACCACGTCAAGCCGGCGGTCGAAGCCGAAGGTCGGCTCGACCTGTGGCAAATCGCGGTCAAGCCGGGCAAGCCGCTGGCCTTCGGCGAAGTCTGCCGCAGTGAAGGCGGAACAGCCTTCTTCCTCGGCCTGCCGGGCAATCCGGTATCCAGCTTCATCACCTTCCTGCTCTTCGTGCGGCCTTTCCTGTTGCGCCTGCAAGGCGTCGCCGAGGTCGCGCCGCGAGCTTTCGGCATGCGCGCCGATTTCGCTTGGCCGAAGCCGGACCGGCGCAATGAGTTCTTGCGCGCAAGATGCAATGCCGAGGGCGGGCTCGATCTGTTCCCCAACCAAGGCTCAGCCGTGCTCACCTCGACCGTCTGGGGCGAAGGTTTGATTGACAATCCGCCGGGCTGCGCCATTGCGGCCGGCGACATGGTGCGTTTCATTCCTTTCAGCGAGTTGCTCTACTAGAATGCAGGCATGAATATCCAGCTACGATTTTTTGCCAGCGTGCGCGAAGCGCTCCGCACCTCCGAAGAAACCGTGATCTTGCCGCAGCATGTGCGAACCGTCGGCGAGGTGCGTGCCTTCTTGCGCGAGCGCGGCGGCGCCTGGGCCGAGGTGCTGGCCGAAGGACGCGCGCTGCGCATGGCCTTCAATCACCAGATGACCGGCCCCGACACCGTGATTGCCGAGGGCGGCGAGGTGGCGTTCTTTCCGCCGGTAACCGGCGGCTGAAAACGGAGTTCGCCATGCCCGTGCGCGTGCAGACCGAAGATTTCGACCTTGGCGCGGAAGTCGCCGCACTGCGTCGGAACGATCCTCGCATTGGCGCGGTGGCCAGCTTCATCGGCACGGTGCGCGACATCAATGAGGGCGCCGGTGTGGCTGAAATGGAGCTGGAGCACTATCCGGGCATGACGGAAAAGGCGCTGGAAGACATCGTCACCCAGGCCAAGGCGCGCTGGGACCTGTTTGACGCCCTGGTGATTCACCGCGTCGGCCCGCTCAAGCCGCTGGACCAGATCGTACTGGTGGCGGTCACCTCGGCGCACCGTGGCGCCGCCTTTGCCGCCTGCGAATTCATCATGGATTACCTCAAGACGCAGGCGCCGTTCTGGAAAAAGGAATCGACGCCGCAAGGCGCGCGCTGGGTCGATGCCCGCGCCTCTGACGACGCGGCCCTGGCCAAATGGGGCGCTGCCCCGGCCAACGCCGGGAAGAGCGTGTGAGCTGGCCGGCGTTTGCCGCGGTGGGTCTGGGTGCCGCCCTCGGCGCTTGGCTGCGCTGGGGGTTGACGCTATGGACGACCGGCTGGTCCGATCGCATTCCCTTCGGTACGCTGGCCGCCAACCTTGGAGGCGGCTACGCGGTCGGGTTGGCCGTGGGTTTCTTCACCGCTCATCCGGGCCTGGCGCCGGAATGGCGCTTGTTCCTGATCACCGGTTTCCTGGGCGGCCTCACCACCTTTTCCACCTTTTCCGCCGAATCCATGATCCTGCTGCATCGCGGGGATTATTCCTGGGCGTTGGCGCATATCCTGCTCCATCTGCTGGGGTCGATCGCTTTGTGCCTTGCGGGGTTCGCGACTTATCAGGCGTTGGCGGGTTAAGACGGCCGCGTTAGAGGCCTCCTTAATCTTTGGATTCTCTTGGGCTAGTCATTCGCAGGCGCATAAGGACGGGATCCCGCGCCTGCGCTCGGAATGACGGGGTGGCGGGATACACGTATATGGCGGTGCCCGGCTGTCGGCCCTCACTTCCTTCTTGAAAAGCGCTCGAGCGGCCCAATTTTGCTGTCAGATCGTTTTCCCACGAGGGTGAAGAATCATGCGTCTCGACAAGCTCACGACCAAACTCCAGGAAGCGCTGGCCGATGCCCAGAGCCTGGCGGTCGGCAACGATAACCAGTACATCGATCCCGTCCACATCCTGCTTGCCTTGCTGAATCAGGATGACGGCGGCTCGCGCTCGCTCTTGCAGCGTGCCGGCGTCAATGTCGGCGGCCTGTCCAAGGCGCTGCAAGGGGCGCTTGAACGCCTGCCCAAGG
>JAEWBA010000025.1 GCA_023391395.1 Pseudomonadota bacterium | reverse complement strand
GCCTGGAACAGGGGATGCGCGATTGCTTCGTCGGTGCGCAGCACCGGCGTGACGCAGCAGTCGGCAGAGGCGAATCTTTGCGTCCACTCGGCCAGCGTCGCTTGCGCGAAGATGGCATCCAGCTCCGCCTTGACGGCCATGGCATCGCTGCCGCCGACTTCCTGGCCGCGGCTCCAATGCCGCGACTTCAGGTCCGGCCGGCCCAATACCTCGCAACAGGCTTCCCAGAATTTCCGCTCCAGGGCACCGACCGCCATGAATCTCCCGTCGCTGGTACGGTACACGTTGTAGCACGGCACGCCGCCGGTCAGCAGGTCGCGTCCGGGCGTTGCTGGCCGGCCGAAATTGTTGACCGCGACCAGGGGCATGATGTTGTGGGCAAACACGGCATCGGTCATCGAAACATCGACGAAGCGGCCCTGGCCACCCATCTTCACCGCCACCAGCGCGGCAAGTATGCCTTGCACCGCAGCCTGCGCGCCGCCCAGCAAGTCACCGATCTGCAGGTTAGGAAGAGCGGGCGTGCCCTCGGGGCCGACATTCTGTTCCAGCATGCCGGCGTATCCGACGTAATTGATGTCGTGCCCCGCCAGATGAGCAAAGGGACCGTCGGCGCCGTAACCGGAAATCGCGCACATCACCAGCTTCGGATTGCGTTCCTTCAAGCTTTCCCAGCCGACGCCAAGCTTGTCCATCACGCCGGGGCGAAAGCTTTCCACGACCACGTCGGCGCCTTCAGCCATGCGCAGGAATTCCTCGCGTTGCGCCGCGTCCTTGAGATCCATGCGAAGTTCGCGCTTGCCGCGGTTGACGGCGACGAAGAATTGCGAGACTTCCTTGCGTACCGGTCCCATGCTGCGCGCGTAGTCGCCGATGCCAGGCTCCTCGATCTTGATGACTTCGGCACCCATGTCGGCAAGGTGCATGGTGGCGACGGGACCGGGCAGCAGGCGCGTCAGGTCGAGCACGCGTATGCCCGAAAGCGGTTTGTCGGCGGTTTGATCCATGCGAGTCTCCAGTCGATGCGGTCGCGGTGAAAGTGCAGTCCGGCAGGGCAGGCGGTTTACGCGATCAGACGTTCCAGTGCTTCGTGCTGCTCCAGCCATTCGGTTTCGAGTTGCTCCAGCTCCTTGGCCACGTAGGCCTGGTCGACGATCAGCGTCTTCAGTTCTTCCTTGTTTGCCTCATCATAAATGGCGGGATCGGCAAGACGCGCGTCGATTTCCGATTTGCGGGCAGTGAGCTTGGCAATCTGCTCGTCGAGGCGCTTGATGCGCGACTCGATGGGTTTCTTCAGGGCCGACAGACGCTGGCGCTCCTCGGCTTCCAGGCGTCGACGTTCTTGCCGGTCCTCGCGTGCCGGCGCTGCGGCGGGCGTCATGCCGTCACTCTTAGCGGGCAGAGGGGCATCGGTCTTGTTCAGCTTGGTCTTGAACAGCCAGTCACGGTAATCGTCGAGGTCGCCATCAAAGGGCTGCAGCCTGCCATCCGCCACGATCAGGAACTGATCGGTGGTGGCGCGCAGGAGATGTCGGTCGTGCGAGACCAGCACCAGGGTGCCTTCGAACTGCGCCAGCGCCATGGTGAGGGCTTCGCGCGTTTCCAGTCGAGGTGGTTGGTCGGCTCGTCCAGCAACAATAGATTGGGACGCTGCCATACGATCAGAGCCAATGCCAGGCGCGCCTTTTCGCCGCCGGAGAAAGGGGCGATCTTGCTGGTCACCATGTCGCCGCCGAAATTGAAGCTGCCGAGGAAATTGCGCAATTCCTGTTCGCGCACATCGGGTGCCAGGCGGTTGAGGTGCCAGAGCGGCGATTCGTCGTGGCGCAGCATTTCCAGCTGATGCTGCGCGAAATAGCCGATCGACAGTCCCTTGCCCAGGCGTGCCGTGCCGGCAAGCGGCGGCAGCTCTCCGGCGATGGTCTTGATCAGTGTCGATTTGCCGGCGCCATTGACGCCCAACAGGCCGATGCGCTGGCCGGTCTGCAGCGAAAAATTGATGCCGCCGACGATGCGCTTGCCGCCGCTCTCTTCGTCGGTGCGATAGCCGGCATCCACGTCTTCCATGACCAGCAGCGGATTCGGCGCACTCAAGGGTTCGCGGAACTCGAAGGAGAATTCGGCGGCAGCGCGCAGCGGCGCCAGCTCTTCCATCTTGGCCAGCATCTTCATGCGGCTTTGCGCCTGCCTGGCCTTGGTGGCCTTGGCCTTGAAACGGTCGATGAAGGATTGCAGGTGAGCGCGCTGGCGTGCCTGCTTTTCATAGGCGGCCTGGCTCAGGGCGAGCTGGGCGGCGCGCTGCGTTTCGAACGCGGAGTAGTTGCCGGAGTAGCGCTTCAGTTTGCGCTCGTCGATATGGACGATGACGTTGACCACGCCGTCGAGGAAATCGCGGTCGTGCGAAATGATGAGCAGCGTGCCTTGGTAGCGCTTCAGCCAGTCTTCCAGCCAGATGATGGCATCCAGGTCCAGGTGGTTGGTCGGTTCGTCCAGCAGCAACAGGTCGGAGGGACACATCAATGCCTGCGCCAAATTTAGGCGCATGCGCCAGCCGCCGGAGAAGCTTGCCACCGGCTGCTGCATCTGGTCCTGCGAAAAGCCGAGGCCGGTCAGCAATTGTTCGGCGCGCGAGCGAACGGTATAGGCATCGGCATCGGCCAGCGCGGCATGCAATTCGGCGATTCGGGTGCCGTTGGCGGCGTTGTCGGCCGCCCCTTCCAGTTGCACCAGTTCGGCTTCCAGGCGCCGCAGCGTGGTGTCGCCATCGATGGCGTATTCCAGTGCCGGCCGATCGAGCGCCGGCGTTTCCTGCGCGACGTGGGCCATGCGCCATTTCGCCGGAAAATCGAGGGTGCCGTGATCGGCGTGAAGCTCACCGCGCAAGAGCGCGAACAGGCTGGATTTGCCGGCGCCGTTGGCGCCGATCAGGCCGATCTTCTCGCCCGGATTGAGCGTGAGGTCGGCTTGCTCGAGCAGCGGCTTGATGCCGCGGATCAGGCTGACTTGTTGAAAACGGATCATGCCAGCTGGTCCGCAGTGAGGAGGAACACCATGTCGTCGCCGGCACTGGTGGAAAGCCAGGTCAGTTCGAGCTCGGGGAAGGCCGCTTCGGCATGGACGCGTTCATTGCCGATCTCGACCACTAGCACGCCTTGTTCGGTCAGCCTTTGCGCCGCGCCGGCGACGATCCTGCGCACCAGGTCCATGCCATCCTCGCCGCCGGCCAGGGCGATCTGCGGTTCGCGCAGATACTCTTGCGGCAGCTTTGCCATCGAGCCGGCGTTCACATAGGGCGGGTTACTGATGATCAAATCGTATTTCTTTTGAGGCAGCTTGTCGTACAAATCGGACTCGATCAAGGCAATACGGTCCTGCAAGCCGTAATCCGCCACATTGCGCTGCGCCACCGCGAGCGCATCGGGAGAAATATCGACGGCGTCGACATGGGCATTGGGAAAGGCTTCGGCCAGCATGATGGGCAGACAGCCGGAACCGGTGCACAGATCCAGAATATTCGTCACCGATTCAGGGTCGCTTATCCAGGGCGCGAATTGTTCGGGAATCAATTCGGCGATGAAGGAACGCGGTACGATCACGCGCTCGTCCACGTAAAAGCGGTAGTCGCCGAGCCAGGCTTCCTTGGTGATGTAAGCGGCAGGTACGCGCTCGGCTGCGCGGCGGTCAATGACTTTCAGTACGGCGGCGATTTCCTCGGGCAGCAGGCGCGCATCGAGGAAAGGCTCCAGGCGATCCAGCGGCAGCGACAGTGTGTGCAGGATCAGGTAGGCGGCTTCGTCGAAGGCATTGCTGCTGCCGTGGCCGAAGAACAGCTTGGCTTGGTTGAAGCGGGTGACGGCGTAGCGCAGCAGATCGCGCAGGGTGAAGAAGGGGTTTGGGGTCATGAGTATAAAGACGTGAGTCGGGGGTGGCGCTGCTGCCTGTCGTTCCGAACGCAGCGCGGAGCCTCGATTTGGAGCATGGTTTCGAGTGGAGATTCCTCGCTGCGCTCGGAGTGGCAGATGAGCAAGATATTTTCTCGCCCTCCAGGCTACAACAAGAGGTTTTCCAGGGTGCGCCGGTAAATGTTCTTGAGCGGATCGATGAAGCGGATCTCGATGTGCTCGTCGATCTTGTGGATGCTGCCATTTGGCGGGCCGAATTCGATCACCTGCGGGCAGATCTGCGCAATGAAGCGGCCATCCGAAGTGCCGC
>JAEWBA010000420.1 GCA_023391395.1 Pseudomonadota bacterium | reverse complement strand
GCGGCAGACATCGCATCGCCCATACCGGCCGGGGGCCCGCGATGTCTGCCGCAGGCTGACGTTAGGCAAGTCCGTCAAGCAGTGAATGGCCGTTTTCCGTGTTTCGCAACCACAGGAGCGCATATGAAATCATTGACATCCCGCATGCTGCTGCCGGCCGCCCTGGCTGGCATGGTCGCCGCCGTCGCCCCGGCACATGCACAGACCAACGGCGTGACCAAGAACGAGATCGTGATCGGCTCGATCCAGGACCTGTCCGGACCGATCGCTGGTTTCGGCAAGCAGGCGCGCAACGGCATGCTGATGCGCGTGGACGAGATCAACGAGGTCGGCGGCGTCAACGGCCGCAAGCTCAAGCTGGTCGTGGAAGACAGCGGCTATGATCCCAAGAAGGCGCTGCTGGCGGCGCAGAAGATGGTGCAGAAGGACAAGATCTTCGCCATGATTGGCACCCTCGGCACCGGCGTGGTGATGGCCACGCTGCCCACCCTGATGGATCGTAACGTGCCGAACCTGTTCCCGCTGACGGCGGCGCGTGAAATGTACGAGCCGCTGCACAAGCTGAAATTCTCTTTCGCCGCCCCTTACTTCGACCAGGCCAAGAGCGGCGTGAAATACATGCAGAAGGAACGCGGCGCCAAGAAGATCTGCATCATCTACCAGGATGACGATTTCGGGCTGGAAGTGCTGAAGGGTGCGGAAGCCGGCCTGAAGGAAATCGGCATGGATTTCACCGAAAAGACCAGCTACAAGCGCGGCGCCACCGATTTCTCTTCGCAGGTCGCGAAAATGCGGGGTGCCGGATGCGACACCGTGGTCATGGGAACGGTGATCCGGGAAACCATCGGCACGATAGGCGAAGCTCGCAAGAACGGCTGGCATCCGAATTTCATCGGCACCAGCGCCTCCTACACCGAGCTGATCCACAAGCTCGGCGGCAAGGCGATGGACGGCTTCTATTCCGCCTACCAGATCGGTGTGCCCTATCTCGACGACGCGTCGAAGAACCTACGCGACTGGGGAGCTCGCTACAAGGCCAGGTTCAACGAGGAGCCTAGCGTGTTTTCCGCCTACGGCTATTCGATGGTCGACATGTTTGCCACCGCCGCCAACAAGGCCGGTCCCAACCTGACGGTCGACGGCCTGGTCAACGCCCTCGAAACCACGGTTTTCCCGCGCGACATGTTCGGCAGCCCGCAGTACCAGTTCACCAAGACCAACCACCTCGGCAACGCCAAGTCGCGGATCGGCCAGATCCGCAACGGCAAATGGGAAGCGGTCACGGATTACCTGGACTACTGACAGGTTTAGCGATTCCGCTGTCGATTGCCGATGTTTTAAGGCCCGCCGATGCGGGCCTTTTTTTCGCGTCCGAATGCTGCAGAACAGAAAATGCCTCCGATGGTTTCCAACTCGGCGGCACAGCTTACGCTGCAAGAAATCCCCATTCCTGTAAACAGGGCCGCCGCCTTCCGCTCACGCCCACATGACAAGAAGAAAGCAGCGGCGACAGCGTTTTTACGAATCAGGCGGCGTGGACAATAAAGCTGGATGCTCGGTCATTCCCGATTAAGCGCCGGCGAACGATACTGGCTGCATCGTTGAAATAGGCGAGCAATCCCAGGAGTATCGTCATGAAGAGCGTTTCCAAACCCGGCTGCGATTTCGGCAAGTGTGCAACTGGCAGCGTTCGGTACAGGCCATTCCGCGAAGCCGAGCTCCATGCCGGGCGCCGCTCTCCTGCTCCGGCCTTCATCATGAGCAACATCGACGCACGCGGATACCGCTTCTCCGGCGCGGTGAACGCAGCGGCGTTCGATGCATACGAAGGCGCGTTGGCCGCGTTCCAGAGCTGGCGCGGTGGCGCCGAGCCGAGGCTCGCGCTGGCGCTCCAGGAGGCGCCCGATTTCCTCATGGCCTATTTGCTGCGGATCTATATGCTCCTATGCAGCCGCGATCCACAGCGCGTCCGCTCCGCGCAGCCCTTGCTCAAGCATGCCGCCAGCCTGTCGGCCAACGAGCGCGAGCGCATGCATCTCGCCGCGATTGCGGCCGCCTTTGCCGATGATTACGAACTGGCCAAAACACGGCTTGGCGAATTGCTGCGCTTGTATCCGCGGGATGCGCTCGCATTGCAAGTGGCGCATGCGTTCGACTACATGACCGGCGATGTCGAACGCCTGCGAACCCGCGTGGCTGGCGTGCTGCCGGCATGGTCAAGCAGCTTGCCTGGCTATCACGCCGTGCTCGCCATGCATGCTTTCGGCCTCAATGAATGCGGCGAATATCGGCTGGCCGAGCAGACAGCCCGCGCGGCGCTGGACTTGGATGCATTCGATGCGCGGGCGCACCATGTGATGGCGCATGTCTTCGAAATGACAGAACGAGCCGACGCCGGCGTGCGCTGGATGAAGGAGAACTTTGCCTATTGGGGAAATGCGACCGCGGTCACCACGCATTGCTGGTGGCACGTGGCGCTGTTTCACCTGGCGCAAGGCCGGACCGATGAGGCTTTGGCCTTGTACGACGGGCGCATCCGGGCCGGCCACTCCGGTGAAATCGCCGATCTGATCGATGCCTCGGCGCTTCTGTGGCGCATCCATCGGCACGGCGGCGAAACCGGCATGCGCTGGTCCGAGCTTGCCGGCGCATGGACGCCGCATATCGGCGATGGCTTTTGCAGCTTCAACGATCTGCATGCGATGCTGGCATTCGTCGGTGCGTGCGACTGGGACCGGGCACAGCGCCTGGAGCTTGCACTGCTCGATGGCCAGTCGCAGCCTACACGCTACGGCGCGACCACGCGGCAGATCGGCTTGCCGGCCTGCCGCGCCCTGATGGCATTCGGCCGCGGCAACGACGCTCTCGCAATCACCCTCCTGGCAAGTCTGCCGGAACTGGCACACCGGCTGGGCGGCAGCCATGCGCAGCGCGATGTGCTCTATCTGACCTTGCAGCACGCCATCGAACGCCACCGCCGGCCGCATATTGTTTCCTTTTCGGGAAAGAACATCCGGCAATACGGATTCGCTCTCCACATTCGCCAGCAGCAGACACCGGCAATGGG
>JAEWBA010000418.1 GCA_023391395.1 Pseudomonadota bacterium | reverse complement strand
ACTGCGCCGTGGCATTGGTCCAGGAATAACGCAGCGCATGGGTGCGCACCGCTTCCCGGTCCAGCAGCAAGGCACGGCGACAGGCGGCGGCCAGGTCTTCGTCGAGCACGCCGGAGCGGCCATGTGCGACGACGTCGATCGGCCCCTCGACTGGATAGGCCGCCACCGGCACGCCACACGCCATGGCTTCCGCCATCACCAGGCCGAAGGTATCGGTGCGGCTGGGGAAAACGAACACGTCGGCGCTGTTGTAGTAAGGCGCCAGTTCCTCATGCCGGCGCGCGCCGAGGAACAGCGCCTGCGGATAGCGCCGTTCCAGCGCTTCCCGCGCGGGGCCGTCGCCGATCAGCCATTTGATCCCCGGCAGATCGGCCTGCAGGAAGGCCTCGACATTCTTCTCCGCTGCCAGCCGCCCCACGTACAGGAACACCGGCCGCGTCCCGAGTCGCGGTTGCGGTTCCGGCTTGAAATCTCCGGTATCGACGCCGCGCCCCCACAGCGCGATGCGCGCAAAGCCGCGCGCTTCGAGCACGCGACGCATGGCGGGCGTGGGCACCATCACGCTGCGCGAACGGCCATGGAACCAGCGCAGCCATTGATAGGTGAGCGCAGTCGGCACGCCGGAACGGGCGCGCAGGTATTCGGGAAAACGGGTATGGAAGGAGGTGGTGAATTGCAGGCCGTGCTCCACGCAATAGCGCCGCGCCGCCAGCCCCATGGGACCCTCGGTGGCGATGTGGATGCAGTCCGGCTCGAAGCTGTCCAGGGCGATCGCCACCTTGGCGTAGGGACGGCAGGCCAGCCGCACTTCCGGATAACCGGGCAGTGAAAAGGTCTTCAGGCCGCCCGGTTCGACGATCCGCACTTGCAGCCCCGCTTCGCGCAGGCATTGCGCCGTCGCCGCCAGCGTGTTGACCACGCCATTGATCTGCGGCGTCCAGGCGTCGGTGACGATGGCGATGCGCACGGGCGTGGCTACCGGAACCATAGGGCGATATGCGGCGTGCACTCCGTCAGGCATTGCACAGTTCGGCCAGCTCCCCGCTCTTTGCGCGCTTCGGCTGCGTCACGATTTCCTGCCAGGTCACCAGGCGCAGCTCGCCGGCATGGTCTTCGACCAGCGCTGATAGGCTTTCCACCCAGTCACCGTCGTTGCAATAGGTGATGCCGTCGATGTCGCGGATTTCCGGCTTGTGGATGTGGCCGCAGATGACGCCGTCGACGCCCTTCTTGCGCGCTTCGGCGGCCAGGGCATTTTCAAAGGAAGTGATGTAGCTGACCGCATTCTTGACCTTCAGCTTCAGGTATTGCGACAGCGACCAGTAAGGACGGCCAGTGCGCGCGCGCCATTTGTTGAGGATCTGGTTGAACTTGAGGATCAGCGTGTACAGGTTGTCGCCCAGGTAAGCCAGCCACTTGGCGCAGGCGATCACGCCATCGAAGCGATCGCCGTGCAGCACCAGCATGCGCTTGCCATTCGCGGTGACGTGCACCAGCTCATCGCGGATGCGAATGCCGCCGAAGTCCAGGTCGATGAACTGGCGGATCGCTTCGTCGTGGTTGCCCGGCACGAAGATCACCTCGGTGCCCTTCTTCGCCTTTTTGAGGACGGTCTGCACCACATTGTTGTGGGTCTGGTCCCAGTACCAGCGGCGCTTGAGCTGCCAGCCGTCGATGATATCGCCCACCAGGTAGAGCGTTTCGGATTCGGTCGCCTGCAGGAATTCCAGCAGGCGCGCCGCCTGGCAGCCGGTGGTGCCGAGATGAATGTCGGAGATCCAGATCGTTCTGAACCGCTTGACCTCTTTCTTGGCGTGCGGCATCGGCTTCAAAAAATCGGGGTCCAGAAAGCGCTCTGCGGGTTTCATAGCGGCCTCGATTCTTTGAGGTAGTGACGCGCGTAGCGGTCGTCCAGCTTGGAAAGCGGCAGCATCATGAACAGGTCGGCGCTGTGGAAGTCAGGGTCCCAGGCCGGATCCCCACCGACCCAGGCGCCGCTCTTCAAGTAACCCTTGAGCAGCGGCGGAATCGCGGCACGCGCCTCGGGGTCGCGCTCGCCGGTCGGGAACGGCACCAGCGGCGCAACGCGGTATTCGGCCGGGGCGAAGACGGTTTCAGGCAAAGCGTGGTAGATCGCTGCCGCGTTCTGGCCGCCATCGGCCAGGCTGATGCTGGCGCAACCGATCAGGTATTCACAGCGTTCGCGGCGCATGTAGGCCGCGATGCCGGCCCACAGCATCATCAGCACGCCGCCGCCGCGGTAGTCGGGGTGGATGCACGCGCGTCCGGCTTCGACGATGCGCTCGCGCAGGTTGCCGAGCCGGCTCAGGTCGAACTCGCCTTCCGAATAGAAGCGGCCGATGCGCCGTGCCGCGCTGGCGCCCAAGAGCCGGTAGGTGCCGACCACGCGCAGCGTGCGCGAATCGCGCACGATCAGGTGGTCGCAGTATTCGTCGAATTCGTCGCGGTCAAGGCCGTCGGCATTGGCCAATGCCGCCAGGCCCATGGTTTCGATGAAGATCTTGTAGCGCAGGCGTTGCACCTCGCGCACTTCCTCAGCGGTGGTGGCGATGCTGAGGCTGAGTTTGGAAAAGCCGGGAGTGGATTCGGTGGAGATGGTTGCCAGGCGCATTCGTCGTCCTCAGTGAAATGACGAGCGAAGCGTAGCGGTCGATTACTGCAGGAACATGACACCCGGATGTCAATTCGATGACATTGCAACAAAGCGGCGGACAGGCTTCTCACCCCGCCCGCAAGGGCTTAAACTAGACGGCTTTCCCTGCCTGTCTGCATTGATTACTTGTTCTTCTTGGGCCGCCCCGGCTTGAGCGGCGGCAAGGTGTCCAGAACTTCTTGCAGCCGCGCCAAATCCATCTGGCGGATCACTGCTACCCCCACGCGCAGCAATTCGCTCTTCTTCACCTCGATGCCGGCCTTCAGGCAGGCTTTCTTGACCTCGCCCAGGACTTGGTATTCCTCCTCCGGCATGGTGAAGCTATCGCGCACCAGCTTCGGTTTCCTAGGCTTGTCCTTCTGCGTTTGAGCGGGCTTGGCGACAGCCGCGGCCTTCTCTGCGGCGGGTGCCTTGTCCACAGCCTTCAGCTCCGGCTGTACTTCCGGCTGTACTTCCGGCTTGGCAGCGGGCTTGGATGCGGCCTTGGAAACCGATTTTGCCGCGCTCTTGGCAACGGCCGGCTTGGCGCCGCTTGCGGTCCTTGGCTTGGCCGCCGATTTGGCCGGAGCCGCTGCGGCAGTCTTCGTGGTTTTGGTCATCCGGGCCTCCTGAAAAATAGTATAAACAATATAAATCGTTTATTTCAATTTCGCAACTCTTCGAAAACCGCAGGAACAAAGGGATGTACGGGCTGGGGGATCGGGATTTCATGAAGGCGTAACAATCGGCTTGCACACTTGCCGCGGTTTCATTACCGACAATCAGTCCACGCCATGAATCCGCGCCTTTCTGCATTCTTCCGTCTCCTGCTGCCGCTCTCGATATTCCTCGCCCCCACACTCCCGGCGCAAGCCGACGCCGGCACCATCGTCATCGGCCAGGCGATCGACCTCTCGGGGCCCGACGCCGCCCTCGGCCGCGACTACGTGGCCGGCATCAAGACATATTTCGATGCCCTCAATGCCGCCGGCGGCATCAATGGCAAGCGTGTGCAATACATCGTGCGCGACGACCGCGGCGAGGCGAGCGCGGCAGCGGCTGCGGTGACCGAACTGATCGAGCGCGAGCGTGCCGACCTCCTGTTCGGCGGGGTGGGCGACGCTGCCACCCAGGCCGTTCTGAACGCCCCGGCCTTCCAGCGCGGCGGACATATCCTCTTTGCACCGCTAGCGACCGCCGGGCAGAAGACGGCGCCGGTGCTGTTCTGGCGGCCCGGCTATCAACAGGAAATCCGCCATATCTTCAATCACTTCGGCAACCTGGGCATCAAGAACGTCGGCGTCGTCTACCGAGAAACGCCATCCAACCGCGAGGCTTACCAGGGGCTGTCGGCCGAAATCCACGCGCGCGGCATGCAGCTTGCCGGCACCGTCACCATCGATCCCAAGAACGAGCGAATCGCCGGCGAAGCGCGCAAGCTGGCCGCCGCCAGGCCCGGCTTCGTGCTGGTGATTGCCGATACCATCAGCACCGCTCTCTTCCTCAAGGAATATCGAAAGCACGATGCCCAGACCTTTGTCGCCAGCACCTCGCTGGTCAATCTGGCGACGCTGCGCGAGCTGGCCGGCGCCAAGGCGGTGGAATGGACGGTGTTTTCACAGGTGGTGCCCAATCCCGCTGCCGCCACCTCGATGATCCAGGTCGAGCACCTGAACATGATGAGGAAGTATCGCGATGAAACGGTGTCGGCCTTGACCCTGGAAGGCTTCGCCGCCGCCAAGGCCCTGGCCAGGGCGATCCAGAAGAGCAAGCGCGGCCCCCGTTCGGCCCTGCAGGAATTGCTGGCCCAGCCGGCCGGCCTCGACCTGGGCGGCCTGTCCATCACCGCGGCGCCGGGCAGCCGGCATCTCTCGAGTTACCTGGACATCGCCCTTTTCAAGAAAGGCAGTACGCTGGTGTTCTGAGGCTTCGGTCACTGCCTTTCGCGCACCGACAGGTACAGTGTTCAGGCCTCGGTCTTCACGGAGAAGGTGACGCCGATTTCACCCCACCAGGCCTTTTCCCGTGCCAGCCACCAGGAAATGGTGGGATGCCGGTTCACCCAGTCGCGCTTGATGTCGAGATCGATGCGGCTCAGGCCCTTCATGCGCAGCCGCACGTCGGCGACGCTGACGTCGATGCGCGAATGCATGAACATTACGGCCAGCCGCATGGCCAGCACCGCCTTGGCGAAGTCCGGATCGGAGAGCGCGTTGCCGAGCTTGCGCAGATTGCCCTTTTGCGCCAGCACCAGCGTGCTCATCAGGCGCTGCTCGCGCGTGGTGAAGCCCGCCAGGTCGGCGTTCTCGACCAGGTAGGCGCCGTGCTTGTGATAGCCGGTCTGCGACACGGCGAGGCCGGTTTCGTGCAGCAGCGCACTCCAGTAGAGATGGCGTTCGTAGGTATTTGCAGCCGGCTTGAGCTGGCTGTAGAGCATGCGGGCGGACTCGGCAACCTGGTTCGCACGCTGCAGATCGACATGGAAGCGGCGCTTGAAATCGCGCACCGCCAGCTCACGCCGGTCGCGCTTCGTGGCGCGCAGTTGCAGGTCCCATAGCACGCCGACACGCAGGCCGGCATCCACCGCCGTGATCTTCTTGATGCCGATCTCTTCCATGATCCCGATCAGGACCGACAGCCCGCCCACCACGTTGACCATGCGCTCCGATTTGATGCCGGCCAGGTCGATGCGGCTGACGTCACCGTATTCGATCAGGCGCGCCTTGAGCGCCAGCAGGCTCTTGTAGGACATCTGGCCGTCGCCGATGCCGTTCCGGGAAATCGCTTCCGAGATCGCCCGGATCGTGCCCGAGGAACCATAAGCATTGGTCCAGTGCTGCGG